>JAGAEB010000021.1 GCA_017613335.1 Methanosarcinaceae archaeon | reverse complement strand
GTGTGTGCAGGTGTGAACAGTGTGTGCAGGTGTGAACAGTGTGTGCAGGTGTGAACAGTGTGTGCAGGTGTGAACAGTGTGTGCAGGTGTGAACAGTGTGTGCAGGTGTGAACAGTGTGTGCAAGCGTGTACTGTGTGCAAGTGTGTACTGTGTGCAAGTGTGTACTGTGTGCAAGTGTGAACAGTGTATGCAAGTGTGAACAGTGTGTACAAGTGTGAACAGCGTGTACAAGTGTGAATAGTGTGTACAAGCGTGTCCTATGTGCACCGTTGTGCTGCGCGCCTTCGTATCATGATGTTTCACGTATCACCGTCTTCCGCGTGTTTTTCCTTTATTCCTCTTCATCGGGATCCTGTTTTTACGGGTTTGTTTTTCCGCATCGGGAAACGTTCCGGTCTCCGTCCGGGGAATCTTTAAAATATTTCTGTTCCGTTCTGTATCCCATGATCCTATTCGATGATATCGGCAGTTTTCCGCTGCCGGCTGATATTTCAAAAGAAGAAGTCGGGCGGATCGTCGGAAGCCGCGATCCCGAAGCCGTGAAGACGCTTTTCCCGGTCATGAATCAGGTCTTTGACATGAAATGCCGGGCGGGCGTTCAGATCCCGAATTATGCGCAGTTTCAGGACATGAACGAACAGTTCCTGGGTGTCATCCGCGATGAAAAATGCTGTGAAGAAGGCCGGCCTTTCGCCCTGAAATATGAATGCGCCGGAACCGCAGAACTGGAAGCGCTTGAGATCTATGCCGCCGAAAAACGCCGTGAGACCGGCGAAAAAACAGACATCAGAATGTGCGTCACCGGCCCGACGGAACTTTTCCTTGCCGAATTCGGAAGCGCTTCTTATGACGACATCTATCGCCGTTTCGCCGAAGACATCAATCTCTTCGTCAGAAAAGCGATCAGAGAAAGCCGGAACATCCGCATCAGGACAATTTCCGTTGACGAGCCGAGCATCGGCATCAACCCGGATCTTTCACTCAGCCGCGATACTCTCATCGACGGCCTCACGACCGCCTCCCGCGCCGCCGCCAAATGCGGCTGCGACGTTGAGATCCACATCCACTCGCCCCTTTATTATGACATCGCCTGCGAAACGCCGACGATCAATATCATCGGCATGGAATCCGCCGCAACGCCTTCCTATGTCGACATGATCGACAAAAAAGTTCTTGAAAAGACAGACACATTCGTCCGCACAGGCATTTCCAGGACCGACATTTTCAGCATGGCCGGAACGCTTTCCGAAAAACACGGCCTCAACGTCTGGAGCAGACCGGAACTCCTGAATGAAGTCGTCACAGAACTCGAGACGTCGGCCGTCATTGAAATGCGCCTGGAAAAACTCTACGGCCATTTCGGAGATCTGATCCGTTACGCAGGGCCCGACTGCGGCCTCGGATCCTGGCCGTCACAGGAGACGGCAGCCGCCCTTCTCAGAAATACAGGCGACGCCGTCCGCCGTTTCAATGAAAAACATAAACAGGAATTCTGAACCGGCTGCGTTCAGAGACCGATATGAGAAATCCTGAAAAAAAGAAGGATCCTGACTCATCCGGAGCCGGGATCCACAGTAACTCTTCTGTCTGTGTTTTTCTGTCCGTATTTTTCTGCCTGCGGACTTTTCGTCATGATCATTTGTCCGCGGCCTTCTTCTTCTTTTTATCAGCTGTCCGCGGTTTTCTTCCCGGATTTTCTGCCTGCAATCTTTTTTCATCATTCCTTTATGATGACATTTCTGCCGCGGATCTCAAGTTTCCCTTCCGCAAAAAGACGAACGGCTTCCGGATAGGCCTTGTGTTCTTCGACAAGGATGCGGTCGGCCAGAGAATCTTCCGTATCTCCCGGAAGGACAGGGACAGTCCTCTGAATGATGATCGGTCCGGCATCGAGGTCCGCTTCGACAAAATGGACCGTGCAGCCGGCGACTTTGACACCGTAATCAAGAGCCTGTTTCTGTGCATGAAGTCCTTTGAAAGCAGGGAGCAGAGCCGGATGGATGTTCATGATCTTTCCGGCGTAGGCATCGACAAGCTCTTCCGTGATGATCCGCATGTAACCGGCCAGAAGGACGAGATCCGTGTCGTGCTCTTTCAGGATGCGGATGACCTCCCGGTCGAATTCGGCTCTGGATGAAAATGACTTGGGATCGACGAAGACCGCTTCAATGTTGTTGTCACGGGCGCGTTCAAGCGCTTTTGCTTCTTTTTTGTCACTGATCACGCAGGCGAAATTCACATCTTTGATGAGGCCTTCCGCAGCCGCATCCAGGATCGACTGGAAATTGCTGCCGCGTCCGGAAACAAGAACGGAGATATTGGTTGTCATAATGGTCTTCCGATGGACTGATCCTATTAATCTTTAACGAACCGGATCTGCCGGATCCCTCAGATATTCTCATTGTTTTCAGGCCTGCGGATACGTTCATAAATTTCCGAGACACCGACAGCGGCCAGATAAACGACGCCCATGACGAGGATGATCGTTGCGCCGGACGGCAGATCGAAGAGATATGAGAAAGCAAGGCCGGCGAGGCTCATGATCGTTCCCAGGACCGCCGAGATGATCATCATGTGCTTCATATTGTGTGACAGTCTGCGGCTGAGAGACGCCGGCACCGTCAGCATGGCAATGATCAGGATGATGCCGACGACTTTGATCATCGCCACGATCGTCAGAGCGATCAGACAGAGAAGGACCATGTACAGCATCTCTGCAGGAATGCCTGATGCCCGGACGTATTCTTCATCAAAGCAGAGCGTCAGGAATTCTTTGAAGAGCAGCAGGACTGTGATAAGGATGACGACGTCGATCGCGATCATCAGGTATATGTCGGATGACGGAACGGTCAGGATATTCCCGAAAAGATAGGTCATGAGATCCGGCGCATAGCCCGGCGTCAGATAGATCAGAACGATACCGAATGCGACGCCCATCGACCAGAGAATACCGTTGGCCGTATCTTCAGAAACTTTCGTCCGGCGGCTCAGGAATCCCAGAACGACGGCCGACAGCAGACTGAACGGCAGAAGTCCGAGAAGCGGGTCAAGCCCGAGGTAGTAGCTCAGGCCGATGCCGCCGAAACCGGCATGGGAAATGCCGCCCGTGATCGATACGATCTTTTTGGAAACGACAAAGACGCCGATCACGCCGCAGGCAATACATGTCAGGCAGGTCGCCAGAACGGCATTCTGCATAAATCCGTATTGAAGAACTTCAAGCATTTTTGAGACCTCCTGTCAGGCGTTTTCCTTCCGGTCCTTCCGGTCATCCGGCATTTCGTCTTTTTCGTTCTGCCTTCCGTTTTTCCGGTCATCCGGAATGCTGTTTTCCGGGCGTGTTCCGGCAGAAACAAATCTCATGTTCCCTGAAAGATCTTCCGGCGTCGGCCGGTTCCTGATCTCCTGATCGCAGACGGAACAGTGACAGGCATTGTCATTATGCACGGAGTCATTGTGATTGTGATCCGATGTGGTCGCAGGATGTCTCATCATTCTGTGCGTGACCTGATCGACAGGGCAGCTGTAGACGGAGATGAATTCGTCTTTCGAGAGTTCCGACGGGTCATGGAAGTGGACGGAACAGCTCAGACAGGCCAGTTTGTCGACATGGCGGGAAACGCATGTCAGATCGTGGCTGATGAGGATGATCGCCATGTCTTTTTTCAGGACGTCGAGAAGGCCGTAAAGTTCGTCCTGCATATGCGGATCGAGTCCCGTGCCGGGCTCATCCATCAGAAGGAGGCGCGGCTCGTTTGCCAGGGCGCGCGCGATAAAAACGCGCTGGCGCTGTCCGCCGGAAAGACTGCCGATCTGTCTGTTCCTCAGATCGTACATGCCGACGGTCTTCAGCGCTTTTTCGGCGGCGGCACGGTCTTCCGAAGAATACCTGCGGAAAAGTCCTGCATGACTGAGGCGCCCCATCAGGACGACTTCCATGACATTGATCGGGAAATCATAGTCGATGCGGGAGACCTGCGGAATGTAACCGACGAATTTTCTCGCTTTTTCAGGCGGCAGTCCGAAAAGGGAGACAGAGCCTCTGTGGGGCTTCACAAGACCCAGAAGGCATTTAAGAAAAGTCGTCTTGCCGCCGCCGTTGGGCCCGATGATCCCTAAAACCTCACCGGGACCGCCGACAGTCAGACAGACATCCCGAAGGGCGACCGTTGATCCGTAAGTCACCCAAAGACTGCAGACATCGACGTACGGCTTCGTCTCATCAGGAACCGGTGTTCTTGAAAATAATCCCATGATCGTCTGTCTCCGAAATATGCTGCTTTTCCTTTCTGATCGTTTCTTTCCTTTCAGGTAATCCTGCATTGTTCATGAATTTCTGTTCAGTCCATGTATTCCGCCATGATCTCAGCTGTCTTTTTCATATTGCTGACGTAATCCTTTGCCAGCGGATCGAGCGTCACGACTTCTGCGCCCGTTTCTTCTGATATGGCGATCGCGGCTGTTTTGCTCAGCTGTTCCTGGACAAAAACGACTCTGACGTTTTCTTCCCGGGCTGTCCGGATGAGCGATGCCAGAGATTTCGCCGTCGGTTCTTTTCCGTCGAGTTCGATGGCGATCTGTCTCAGGCCGAATTCATCCGTGAAATGGCCCCAGGCCGGGTGATAGACGATGATCGCCTTTCCTTCTTTTCCGGCAAGAGATGCTTTCATATCGTCATCGAGTTCTTTCAGCTCTTTCAGATAGGCTTCCTTGTTCGCGGTGTAGTAATCTGCATTTTCCGGATCGACGCTGATCAGGCCGCTGCAGATATTTTCGACCATGACGGCGGCTTTTGCCGGCGACATCCAGATGTGAGGGTCGGCTGTCCCGTTCTTCAGTTTCACATCCATGCCGGCCGACGTGCTGACGATCTTCATATCCGGGTTGGATGAACGGAATGTTTCCAGATATCTGTCTTCGAAAACTTCTCCCGAATCGAGAGAGAAATAAATGTCCGCTTTTGCCAGATCCGCCAGCTGTACCGGAGACGGATCATAAGTGTGGCCGGCGCCCGGCGGGATCATCGTGATGACGACGACTCTGTCACCGCCGACTTTTTCAACGAATTCCGATTCCGGAACGACACTGACAGCCGCCAGGATCGCTTTTCCGGAAGCGACGTCTTTCATTTTTTCAGGGTCCGGGGGAACATAAGATGCGTCCGGATCGCCGTGGTCATGATCATGGTCGTGAATTCCTTCAGCATCGTGGTCATGGTCGTGATCTCCTTCCGCGTCGTGGTCATGGTCGTGATCTCCTTCTGCGTCATGGTCATGGTCGTGATCTTCTTCCCCTTCATTCAGACAGCCTGCGCAGGCTGCTGCCGAAATGATCAGAAAAAGGAAAAGAACTGTCAGGATTTGTTTTTTTAACAGCATGATTTTCACCGGTCTGTCAATTTTTTATTTTTGGAGCTTTTAAAACATTTTTTGATTAATACCAAACATTTTGCAACCAATACAAAATTCAGAACATCGCCGAAATGACGGGCTGCTGATCACAGGATCTTCATTTCCGGATTTACCGGACAGAACGAAACGGTCGGATATCCCATCGATTTACAGATGGCCTCGATCGCTTTTTTTGAAACGAACGGTTCCAGACGGGTCACCTCTTCGCAGACTTCTTCAGGGGACAGGCCGTACTTGCTGAAGACGAGTTCAAGGATCTGATGACGGCGGATCAGAAATGACGCATAATCTTTTCCGGCAGGCGACAGCCTGACGCCTTTGTAAGGGATATGGTCGACATATCCTGCATTTGACAGTTCATCAAGCGTTTTCGTCACCGTCGACGGATCGACGCCGAGACTTTCCGCCAGTTCGGAAGTCCTGACCGTCGGCTCTTCCTGCCTGAACATGAATTTCAGATACGCTATCTTCCTGGGACTGAGTTCCAGTCCGGTCATTTGCAGTTCATCGGACTCAGACATAACCGTAAGACCGGCAATCCTGTATAAAAAAGTACGCAGAGATCATCAAAAAATGTGTGATTTTTTGGTATGTATACAAAAATTTGCCGGAAGTACCAGGAAGACCGTCAATAAGATCAGGCAAAAACCACAACAGTAAAAAATAGTATATACATAATAAAAAACAGTAAAAACAAAAAAACAGCTAAACAAAAAAAAAGATCCGTCCGGAAGACACATTCCGGACGGACAGAAGTTTCTTTTTGACACTTCATTCAGTTCGTCAGCGACTGGATCGGCGCCGGGATGCGGCCGCCGTGGCTGATGAATTCTTCGGAACTGAGAGATGAGACGCGCATGACCGGCGCTTTTCCGAGGAGGCCGCCGAATTCGACGGAATCGCCGACATCTTTTCCGGGGGCCGGGATGACGCGGACGGCCGTCGTCTTTTTATTGATGACGCCGATCGCCATTTCATCGGCGATGATGGCTGAGATCGTCGAGGCGGGTGTTTTTCCGGGGATCGCGATCATATCGAGGCCGACGGAACAGACGCATGTCATCGCTTCAAGTTTTTCAAGGCAGAGAGAGCCGTTTTCAACGGCGCGGATCATGCCTGCGTCTTCGCTGACGGGGATGAAAGCGCCTGAAAGACCGCCGACGGAAGACGATGCCATAGAACCGCCTTTTTTGACGGCATCGTTGAGAAGCGCCAGCGCGGCTGTCGTTCCGTGCGTGCCGCAGCGTTCAAGACCCATGGCTTCGAGGATCTCAGCGACACTGTCGCCGACTTCAGGCGTCGGCGCGAGAGAGATGTCGACGACGCCGAAGTCGACGCCGAGTCTTCCGGAAACTTCACGGGCGGCCATTTCTCCCATGCGTGTGATCTTGAAGGCCGTTTTCTTGATCTCTTCGGCGATCTCGCCGAACGTCGGCTTTTCCAGACGGCGCAGCGCCGCATTGACGACACCCGGGCCGCTGACGCCGGCATTGATGACGCATTCGGCTTCACCGACACCGTGAAACGCGCCGGCCATGAACGGATTGTCTTCCGGCGCATTTGCAAAAACGACCAATTTGGCGCAGCCGATCCCGTCTTTGTCCGCGGTCAGCGCCGCCGTTCTTTTGATGATGTCTCCCATCAGCGCCACGGCATCCATGTTGATGCCCGACTTCGTTGCGGCCACATTGACGGAAGAGCAGACTTTTTCAGTCGACGCCAGCGCTTCCGGGAGAGCCTCCAGGAAACGGCGGTCTCCGTTCGTCATGCCTTTGTGGACAAGCGCGCCGAATCCGCCGATAAAATCGATGCCGAGGTCTTTTGCCGCTCTGTCAAGCGTTTTTGCGATCGCCGTATAATCCGGATCCCGGCAAGATTCCGCAACGACCGAGATCGGCGTCACGGAAACGCGTTTGTTGATGATCGGAATGCCGTAGAGATCCCTGACATCGTTGACCGTTTTGACCAGGTCCCCGGCATAATCCATGATCTTGGCGTAGATATTGTCCATGAAAACATCGCAGTCCGGGTCGGCGCAGTCCCTCAGACTGATCCCCATCGTGATCGTTCTGATATCGAGATTGTCCATGCGGACCATCTCGATCGTTTCCATGATCTCTTCAGATGTGATATACATAAAAACCACCGGAAATCAAATCGTGATCGTCATGAGCTGTCCCGGCGATTCAGATGCGGTGCATCTGGCGGAAGACGTTTTCATGCTGGACGCGGATCTCAACATTGAATTCTTTTCCTTTTTCATCCATGGCCTTCTGGAAATCAGCCAGAACGAAAGATTCCGAAACAACCTCGCCGATCATGAGCATCGTAAAGATGTCGTCCATCAGCGTCTGGCGGATATCGACGATATTGACTCTGTAATCAGCCATGATTCTTGTCACGCCGGCAACGATACCGACTGTATCGACACCGATGACTGTAATAACAAAACGGTCTGCCATAATATATTCCTTCAGAATTGACCGGAATTCCGATACACAAGCATCAGAAAAACGCCATGAGACCCTCGATGATCAGCATTGACGTCAAATATATCCGTTCGGGATTTTAAGATGATGTGATACCTTTTCCATTCATTTAAGCATTTCTGAAAAATTCAGACAGAAGATCTGCCTTTCCCCCTGCCGGCCGGTCACTTTCATCGTCCGCAGGCCATAAATACGTAAAGGATAATACACCCTGTTCTGTATGACCGGAATTATTGTTCCGATAACACATATAACCCATCACGGATCATATCGAGGCACATACGTGTTTCACAAGTGTGTTTCACAAGTGTGTTTCACAAGTGTGTTTCACAAGTGTGTTTCACAAGTGTGTTTCACAAGTGTGTTTCACAAGTGTGTTTC
>JAGAEB010000020.1 GCA_017613335.1 Methanosarcinaceae archaeon | reverse complement strand
GAAACAGTAAGGTGCATGTACAAAAAAAGAAAATCTGTGAGCGAAGCGAGCAGATTTTGTGAGCGAAGGCAGAGACAGTGAGGTGCATATTTCAAACGGAAAATCTGTGAGCGAAGCGAACAGATTTTGCGAACATATCGCGAGCAAAGCGAGCGAAAACACTGTCAGAAAGGTGCATACAGAAAACGGAAAATCTGTGAGCGAAGCGAACAGATTTTTGAACAGATTTCAGAAAGATATATATATAAACGATTCCTTGCAAAATCGTTCTTCTTTACAGCGCAAAGAACTGAAAAAAAGAGACGTTCTGAAACGCAGAAAGAGAACACCGAAAAGGAGTATTGAATATGACTGAGAACAATCGCTTGGGCCCGAAGATCAGAATGCTTCGGGAGTCAAAGAAGATGTCTGTGGAAGAACTCGCAGAAGCGAGCCGCCTCCGTGCTGAGCTGATTGAGCAGCTTGAGGCCGGCGCCCTTGTTCCGTCTTTAACTCCGTTACTCGCGATCTCAAGAGCGCTGGGTGTCCGCCTGGGCACTTTTGTTGACGACCAGCCGCAGGCAGGTCCTGTCGTTTCCCGCAGTTCCGAACTCGGGAAGGACAAAGACAAAGTCGTCCGTTTCTCCGGAAAATCTGCAGAAGGCAAGAGCAGTGTCCTTGATTACTATCCGCTGGCATCCGACAAACAGGATCGCCACATGGAGCCGTACATCATCGATATGCACCCCCAGAAGGAAAATCACGAACTTTCCGCTCACGAAGGCGAGGAATTCATATACGTCATGGCCGGCGAGGTTGAACTTTTCTACGGTACGGAAAAATTCAGGATCAGTCAGGGCGACAGCATCTATTATGATTCTGTTGTGCCGCATGACCTTCATGTCTATGGAGACAAAGACGCAAAAATCCTTGCTGTCATTTATACGCCTTTATGATCGTTTCCGCCTGAGGGGCAATGCAGGGAAAGAAACGACAGGAAGCGCATTGATTATTTTTTCACGAAATGAAAGATTGCCGTTCCTTTGAAGTCCGTCCGGATCGCCGGGCGGACTTTGTTTCATTCATATTTTGACGGATTCTGCAGAAAGGAGATCCGCGGATATCATGGTCATTAATGAAATGTCGTTTTGAAGGATCCTGTTTTAAGGCTGCTGTCAGGACGTTCTTAAAATGTCCGAAGTTGTTCCTCTCAGAAATATCATGAAGCTGCACAGCAGACAGAAAGGCAGATAAAAGACAGACAAAGATCACAGGCATCAGATGAAAAATGATGCCTTCACGAAAAAGACGAATAAAACAAAAAAACTGAACCCCGGCGGCGGAATGACAGAAAACCGCCGGAAAGAAGGTCATTCATATGTTTACGGATATTGTGACACCGCGCTTCGGCGATGTCGACGGTCTCGGACACATCAACAACACAGTTCTCGCTGTCTGGTTTGAACTCGGCAGAAACGGTTTTTTCAGAATGTTTGAACCGGACCTGAACCTTTCCCATGAAAAATGGACACTGATCATGGCGCACACGGATTTCGATTTTGTCGGTGAAATGTTCTTCGAATTCCCTGTCGAGATCCGCTCCTACGTCAGCCGCGTCGGCTCCAAATCATTTACAGTCTACCATGAAGCCTGGCAGAACGGACATCTCTGCGTCAAGGGATCGGCTGTCTGCGTCCACTATGACTTTATCAACAAAGTGACGACGGAAATTCCGGAAAGCATCAAAGAACAGCTCCGCGAACACCTCGTCGATCCGGAAAAGCTTCATCCGGAACTGAACAGGAAAAACCGAACGGAAGATATCCGGCAGAAGATACCTGACAGAAAGAAACAGAAGATATCTGACAGAAAACGGAAGAAAGGAAAAGAATAACAGATAAGGAGGGAACCGATGTTTATCGAAGCAGAACTGATGGATGAAACACTCGGCGGATGCCTTTCCAAATAGGCCGCTGCCGACCCGGACAGAGAATTTATCGTCTATCCGGACCGTGATCTCAGATTCACATACAAACAATTCGATGAAAGAGTCACGATCATGGCCAAAGGCCTTCTCGAGATCGGATTCGGAAAAGGAGACCACATCGGCATCTGGGCCAAGAACGTGCCGGACTGGCTGACATTTCAGTTTGCAGCCGCCAGGATCGGCGCCGTTCTGGTGACGGTCAACACGGCTTACAAGAGTTCGGAACTCGAATATGTCCTCAGTCAGTCCGACATGAAAGCGCTCGCCATTTCCGACGGCTACCGCAACACCGATTATGCACAGGTCGTCTATGAACTCGTGCCGGAACTCAAAGATATGAGCCGTGAAAGGATTCATTCCGAAAAATTCCCGCATCTCAGAGACGTCATCTATATCGGTCCGGAAAAACACAGAGGCATGTACACGACGAACGAGATCATGCTCCTCGGAAAATATTCCGATGATTCGAAACTCAATGCGGTCATCGATTCGATCAAACCGGAAGATATCGTCAATATGCAGTACACTTCCGGAACGACCGGTTTTCCCAAAGGCGTCATGCTCTGTCACAAAGGTCTCCTCAACAACGGTTTCTTCATCGGTGAGCGTCAGAAATTCACGAAAGAAGACAGACTGTGCCTGCCGGTCCCGCAGTTCCACTGCTTCGGTGTGACGCTCGGAACGATGGCCATCATCACGCACGGCGGAACGCTCGTCCTTCTGGAAGAATTCGATCCGCTTCTCGCGCTGGCCGCCATCCAGAAAGAGAAATGCACGGCGATCTACGGCGTCCCGACGATGTTCATTGCCGAATACACGCACCCGATGTTTAAAATGTTCGACATGAGCTCTCTGAGGACAGGCATCATGGCCGGATCGACATGTCCGGAAGAATGTATGAAAAGAGCCATCGAAGACATGAACATGAAAGGTATCACGAGCGTTTACGGCCTGACGGAAGCATCTCCCGGAATGACGCAGACGTCCTGCGATGATACGTTCGATCAGAAAGTCAGAACGGTCGGATATGAACTGCCGGGCGCTGAAGTGGCGCTTAAAGACCCGGAGACCGGTGAGATCATCACAGAGCCCGGCCGCATCGGAGAATTCTGCGCCCGCGGCTACAACGTCATGAAAGGCTATTACAATATGCCTGAAGAAACGAAGAAAGTCATCGATGCAGACGGCTGGCTCCATTCGGGCGATCTCGGCTGCAGAGATGAAAACGGTTACTACATCGTGACCGGCCGTATCAAGGATATGATCATCCGCGGCGGTGAAAACATCTATCCGCGTGAGCTCGAAGAACTTCTCCATCCGCTTGAAGGCGTCAAAGACGTTCAGGTCGTCGGTCTTCCCGATGAAAAATACGGCGAGATCGTGGCCGCTTTCATCATCCCGGAAGAAGGCGCCGCCCTCACCGAAGAATATGTCCGCGACTATGCGATCGAACACATCTCCCGTTATAAAGTCCCGAAATACGTGTTCTTCATCAAAGAATACCCGCTGACGGCGAGCGGTAAGATCCAGAAGTTCAGACTCAAGGAGATCGGCGTCGAAATGCTTCAGAAAAGACTTGAGGAAGAAAAAGAACTCAAAAGCATGTGAAAAAACAGAAAAAACGATGATGGTTTCTGAAAAATGCATGATCGCCGGATCCGGCATCCGTCAGAAATCTTATAAAAACAATCAGGGAACACAGCTCTGAAAAGAGCAGTGTTCCCTTTTTTTATCGGCGGAAAGGGAAACGACGACGCAGAAAAAGAAAGTACCGAAAAGAAAGTACAGAAAAAAAAGTACAGAAAACGGGCGGCAGTCGATCCGGAAAATAAAAAAAAGGCAGATCCCGTTTCAGGGGATCTGCCCGTGTGAATGATCCGGGAAAGCGGATGCAGACCGCCGTTCAGGATTATTACGGATCGTTCAGAAGCGTCTTCTGCTGATCAGTCCGGCGGCCAGAACAGCTGAAAGGGCGCCGAGAACAGTGATTCCGGGTGTTGATTCGGTCGTTTCGGTTTTTCCGGATGTCTTGTTTGAAGGCGCGTCTTCCGGATCGGTCGGGAAGGTGATCGTGACCTGAAGGGTCTGTCCTTCTTTCGGATATTCGGTGATGTCGTAGGTGATCGGAACGAAGTAGCCTTCGCCGTCGACACGGATCTGCGTAAACGGCGTTGCGGTCAGATAGACCGGGACGTCGAGGTAGCCGTTTTTGATCTGACCCATGTTGTATTCATCGCCGTTGACGGAGATGAAAGTGACGGTCGAATTTTCAATGTTGCAGTTGATACGGAATGTTCCCTTGCTGCCGCCGATCGGTTTTGTGTCGCCGGAATCTGCCGGGAAGTCGATCGTGACCTGAAGCGTCTGTCCTTCTTTCGGGTATTCTTTGATGTCGTAAGTAACGGAAGTGCCTTCGCTCTCGACGCGGATCTGTGTGAACGGCGTCGCGGTCAGGTAGACCGGGACATCGAGGTGACCGTCTTTGATCTGTCCCATGTTGTATTCATCGCCGTTGACGGAAATGAAAGTGACGGTTGCATTTTCAGCGTTGCAGTTCACACGGAAAGTGCCCTGACTGCCGCCGACGGAATCGGTTTCTGCAGAAACGGCTCCGATAAAGAGGAAGGCCGTTAAAAGGAAAACCGTGAGGGTGAGAAATAATTTTGAGGTTTTCATGATGATTCCTCCTGAAATTGCCCGGTATTGGCGGATCGCAGAAAGCTTTCGCCGCCGGAGAGGAATTCCGCAGATGTTCATTTCCGGCCGCGGAGACTTTCCGCATATATTGTAAAAAAAGGCTTCTTTTTATATAGGGTTTTCAGAATTCGTCCGATATCAGGATATTCAGAAATTCGCCCGATATCGGGATATTCAGGAAGTCGCCCGATATCGGGATATTTCGGAATTCGTCCGATATCGGAATATTTCAGAAATTCGTCCGATATCGGGATATTCAGAAATTCTCCCGATATCAGGATATTCCGGATTTTCAGGGATTCTTTCTGAGTTCTTCTTCAAAGACTTCAGCCGGATCGGCTTTCAGGTCGAATCCGAGTTCCTTGAGGCATCCGGCAAGGGCTTTCAGCGTCAGAGAAACGTCCCTTTCGTCGGCGTTTTCGCCCATGTGGCCGACGCGGATGACTTTTCCTTCAAGATCTCCGAAGCAGCCGGCGATCATGATATTGTATTTTTCGCGCATCATCGAAAGAAGTTTTTCAGATGTCAGCGACGGGATGTTTTCGGGGATCCGGATGACGGTGACGGTATTGCTCCAATTGCTTTTCAGGAAGAGCTCAAGACCTGCATCGCAGACGGCTTTTCTGAAAGCGGAAGCGATCCTCTCATGTCTTCTGCAGCAGGCCGGGATCTCTGACGGACCGGCGCCGCCTTCTTCATTTTCCGAAATGATGTTCTCGACGGCAACCCTGAGGCCGTTGATGTCGCTTGCCGGCGGCGTGTGCGGGAACCATTTTTTCTCATAATAGTTTTTCCAGGAAAGCAGATCGGCGTAATAAGAAGCGATCCGTGTCTTTCTGTTTTCCATGGCTGTGAACGCATCGTCACTGACGGCGACGATCGTCAGACCCGGGGGCGCCGAGAGTGCTTTTTGGGATGCCCCGATCAGGATATCGATCTTTCCGTCGGGGTCGCTGACCGGAACGCCGCCGAAAGAAGAAACGGCATCGACGATCGTCAGAATGCCGTGATCCTTGAGGATCCGGCAGATGGCTGAAATATCGTTGAGAACGCCGGTCGGTGTGTCACAGTGGACGACCGTGGCGCATTTGAATGTCCTGCCTGTTTCCCGGCGCAGATCGGCGTCGGCTTTTTCCAGGAAAAGTCTGAATTTTTCCGGATCGATGCCGCGTTCGCGGTCATCCTGATAGATCGTCGGAATGCCGCCGAAGATTTCCGCCATGTCACAGAACCATGCCCCGAAAATGCCGTTGTCAAGGACGAGAACATGATCGCCCGGCTCGATCAGAGAAACACAGCCTGCCTCAAGGCCGATCATTCCTTCGCCGCTCAGGATAAGGACTTTGCTTTTCGTATTCATCAGAAAAGCAATGCGGTCGCATGTTTCTCTGTAGAAATCGAAAAACGCGTCATCCAGATCCGGATTCGTCGTGATGAGAGAACGCGCGGCGCGGACATTCTCGCGGATCTGCGTCGGGCCCGGCGTCATGATCAGAGGAACATCCCGGATCAGATGACAGGATTCCGGGAAAAGATCCCCGCCCGGGACAGATGATGTTTTTGAATTTGTTCCTGAATTTGTTTCGGAATTTGTTTCGGAATTTGTTTTTGAGTTTGTTTTTGAATTTTGAAGGAAAGTCATTTCAGTTCCCCCTTATCTGAATGAGAATGCAGGATATATGTTCCGGACAGAAAGTCAGGAATGATCTTTTCCCGGACGGTTTTCTTCCGGCGCGAAAGCGATCGTGAACATAGCATCTGCCAGCAGGACGCCGTTTTCATTTCTGACTTCCGTCAGATAGATGCCGAGTCTTCTGCCGGTTTTTCTTTCGGTCACGGAAACGGTCATTTTTTCGCCCGCTTTTCCCGGGCGGTAATAGTGGATATCAGCATCTGCCGCCGCTCCGGTTTTTCCGGAGGCGGTGACATATCTTCCGATCGCTTCATCGCAGAGGAAGAAAATGAAGCCCCCGTGGACCGTGCCGTTGACATTCAGATCATCAGCGGACGGGCAGCAGGAAAGAGTGAATATTTCAGAATTTCCCTCAATGAATTCTGTTTTTCCGGGTACGTACATGATTTTTCATCTCACAGGATGTGACAATAATAGAGATCAGAGAATGGAAATTGAGAGAATCAGAGAATGGAAATTGGAAGAGACACTGATATGATATATTACAGTTTCTGTCGGGACGTCAGGCACCGGATGAAAGACTGACAGGATAAAGAAAAAGTCACCGAACCTGACCGGGATTCAGGCAGAATCTGAAAATAAGAAATTTTTCGTATGCCGGCCGCAAAAAGATTATGTAATGAGGACAGGATATAGGGTATGTTCAGGATTAATTCAAGAGTCATTCCGGAAAATCAGGAATGACTGCCGGTGATATTATGAACAGTTATCTTAAGATTTTTTCATTGTTATTGTGTCTGGCTTTTGTCCTTGTATCGGCAGGGTGCATCGGCTCAGACAGCAACAAAGACGATCAGACCGGACCGTCCGTGACAGCTTCGGCAGGAAATCAGCAGGAACCGACGAGGATCCTCGTCGTGTACTTCTCAAGAACAGGCGAACAGTACAACGTCGGCGAGATCACCGAAGGCAACACGGCTGTCGTTGCCGGAATGATCGCCGATAAAACAGGCGCGGATGTCTTTGAGATCATTCCTGCCGAAAACAGATATCCGAGAACTTATGACGAACTTCTCGAAGCTGCACAGAAAGAGCAGGATGAAAATGCAAGACCGAAGTATCTCGGAAAAGGTCCGGATCTGTCGGATTATGACACCATTTTCATCGGCGCGCCCGTCTGGTGGGGCGACTGGCCCATGATCATGTACACCTACTTTGAAAACAACAAGGACGGCCTTGCCGGAAAGACGCTGATCCCCTTCTCGACGCACGAAGGATCGGGACTCTCCGGCTTCGACAGCAAACTGGAGGCCGCCTGCCCCAAAAGCACCGTCGGCAAAGGTCTTGCCGTCAAAGGAACGGATGCACAGAACGATCAGGAAAATGTGAAAAAGGCAGTCGATGAATGGCTGTCCGGACTCGGTTTCTGAAAACCGGAAACATCTGATGAAAAAATGTGCTTAAATGAAAACACGTGATCAAAGACGAAATACATGTTCAGAAAAAGACATGGGCTTTAATGAAAACGTGTGATGAAAGACAAAACAGATGTCGAAAGACAAACAGTTGAAAAACAAAACAGATGTCGAAAAAAGACATGAGACAGAAAGGAGTCTGCCGGATGAAATATGAGAACCTTGTCTTTGACGAAGAAAGAGCGCTTTACGGGATCAGTCATGCCGAGATCACGGATTGTTCTTTTGACGGGCCTGCTGACGGCGAGAGCGCTCTCAAAGAATGCAGGGACATAAAAGTCAGGAACAGCCGTTTCAATCTCCGGTATCCTTTCTGGCACGATGTCCGTCTGGAGATCGATAACTGTGAGATGACGGATCTGTGCCGTGCAGCTCTCTGGTATTCCGAAGAGATCCGGATTTCCGGCACGAAGATGCACGGGGTCAAAGCGCTCCGTGAATGCGCCGATGTCACGATCAGTGACTGTGACATCATATCTCCGGAATTCGGCTGGTCCGTCCGGGGGATCCGGATGACGGATACCCGCGTCGAGAGCGAATATTTCATGATGCGGTCCGATCATCTTCATTTTCAGGGCGTGACGTTCAAAGGAAAATATTCCTTCCAGTACATCAGAGATGCCGTCTTTGAAGACTGTGAATTTGATACAAAAGATGCTTTCTGGCATGCGGAAAACGTTCTTGTGAAGAACTGCATCGTCAGAGGGGAATATCTTGCCTGGTATTCCGGAAACGTGACGTTTGAAAACTGCACGATCATCGGGACGCAGCCTCTGTGTTACTGCAGAGGCCTGAAACTGAAAGACTGCCGGATGACAGGCACGGATCTCGCTTTCGAGAAATCGGAAGTGGACGCAGTGATCCTGACGCCGGTCGACAGCATCAGAAATCCGCGTTCAGGCAGGATTTCCGTCGTGTCTGCGGGAGAAGTGATCATGGACGATCCGGAAGCGAAAGGAATCATCGTAACGGAAAAGTCATGACGACCGGTCACACGGAAGAAAAAGAGGAATAGAAGTGATCATCAATACAGGCGCCCGGACGGATACTGTCCAGTATTACACGCCCTGGCTTCTGAAACGTTTTGAAGAGGGCTATGTTCTGTCAAGAAATCCATTGTTTCCGGACAAGGTGACGCGTTACGAGCTGACGCCGGAAACGGTCGACTGCGTTGAATTCTGTTCTAAAAATTACAGACCGGTCCTCAAAGATCTTCACAGGATCACGGACCGGTTCCATACTCATTTTCAGTATACGATCACGGCCTACGGGAAAGACATCGAACCGGGCGTGCCGTCCGTTGATGAAAGCATCGGGACGTTGTTCGAGCTTGAAAAGATCGTCGGCGCGAAACGGATCTTCTGGCGGTATGATCCGGTGCTTCTGACGGACAGGTACACGATACAGGTCCATCTGGAGACTTTTGACTATATAGCATCCCGTCTGGCCGGCCATGTTGACCGCTGCGTTTTCAGTTTCGTCGAGATGTACAGGAAACTGGAAAAGAATATGCCGGAACTCATCCCGATGACGGATTCAGACAAAGAGGCGCTGGCGAAGGGTCTCGGTGAGATCGCCGCAAAGCACGGCATTTATATCCAGACATGCGGCAGCGACATCGATTACAGCAGATACGGCATTCATTCATCCGGCTGCATAACGGCGGAAATCCTCGGCAGTGCGAACGGGATCATGTTCCGCCGCCGGAAACACAACGGGATGAGAAAAGGATGCCACTGTCTTGAAAGCCGGGATATCGGCGCATACGACACCTGCCCGAACGGATGCAGATACTGTTACGCCAACAAAGATCCGCAGACGGCTGCGGAAAATTACAGACGTCACGATCCGGATTCACCGCTCCTGCTCGGCCGTCTGAAAGAGACGGATATCATACAGCAGGGCGTTCAGACAAGCTGGCTGGAAAAAAAGATAGCACAGGGACAGCAGACACTTGATTTCCGAAAGCTGACTGAGAACATTTGTGACGGGTCAAAAGATCATAAAAAGGTCTTTTGAAACTGCCTCTCATCGTGAATTATTTTTACCATGAAGAAGTGGAAAGTCTTCTCTTAAAAGGAAATGATACAACTGTCCGGTTATTACAAAAGAATAAATGAGTGGCACAAATGTGGGACACAACTGCACGGTACAATTGTGTGACACAACTGTGTGACACACTGTGCGACACAACTATGTGACACAGATGATTTTATCATTTTATGAAAATTCATGATCATAACAATAGGTGACAAAATGTCCGGTATGATTTCTGCGGATTGCGGCGTCGATGATGTTATTGAGGAACTCTCTTTTGAAGCCGTTTCCGATGCTGTTGTCAGGATCGTGACAGCGGCTGAGACGACGATTCCTGATGACGCCGTCCGCGCTCTTTCATCAGCGCTTGAAAATGAAACGAATGAGGCAGCAAAGGCGCAGCTGTCTGCGATCCTTAAAAACATCGGGATCGCTTCTTCTTTAAAAGTCCCTGTCTGTCAGGACACGGGCATTTTCATTTTTTGGGTCGAGATCGGGCGTTCTCTGACGCTTGGTTTTGATCTGGAGGGAGCGATCCGTGACGGCTGCGCCCGTGCGACGAAGTCGGTGCCTCTCAGGCCCAATGTCGTCGATCCGCTGACGCGCCGGAATTCCGGGAACAATCTCGGCGACGGTCTTCCGGATATCAATTATGAATTCGTTCCCGGAAATTCTCTGAAGATCGTTTTTGCGCCCAAAGGCGCAGGTTCGGAAAACATGAGCGCACTGAGGATGTTCATGCCGACGGAGATCCCGGAGATCGTGAGATTCGTGGCTGAAACGGTCCTCCGCGCGGGCGGAAAGCCCTGCCCGCCGCTTGTCCTCGGCATCGGCATCGGCGGTTCGTTCGACAAATCCGCGCGGCTTGCCAAAAAAGCCCTGACGGAGCCGCTCAGAACGCGGGATGAACTCGATCCTTTTGAAAAAGAGATCCTGGACGCCGTCAATTCTCTCGGGATCGGCTGCATGGGCCTCGGCGGAAACACGACGGCGCTTTCCGTCCGCGTCAGAAAAGCATCCTGTCATACGGCATCGCTTCCTGTCGCCGTCAATATCCAGTGCTGGGCAGACCGCCATGCAGCGGCCGTCTATAACGGAGACGACGGAAAGGACAGAAGCGGCCTGAACGTCTGCGGAAAGGACAGCGGGCGTGCCGGTGGAAAAGACACAGAAAAAGGAAAGGAGGCCTAAGATGTCAGGAACGGTTCACGAACTCACAACGCCTGTCACAGAAGAGGATATCCTGAAGATCAGGGCAGGTGACGTTGTTTATATCACAGGGACGATCCTGACGGCCCGCGATGAAGCCCATGACCGTATCATCAGGTATGACCGGGAAGGAAAGGAACTTCCCTTTGACCTGGATGGCGCCGTCATTTATCACTGCGGTCCGGTGATGCAGGAGACAGAAGAGGCGTCAGGGAAAAACACGGATGCCTCAGGAAAAAGCGCGACCGGAAAGACCGGATGGAAAGCTGTTGCCGCCGGCCCGACGACGAGCGACCGCATGACGAAAATGACGCCGGAAGTCCTTAAAAATCACCGCATCCGCGTCCTGATCGGAAAAGGCGGCATGCAGGGCATTGCGCCTGTCCTTCGCGAAAAATGCATCTACCTTTCCTACACGGGCGGATGCGCCGCTCTGGCCGTCAGCATGATCGGAAAAGTCGACGGCGTCTTCTGGGAAGACCTCGGCATGCCGGAAGCCGTCTGGGTCCTGAAAGCAGAAAAATTCGGACCACTGATCGCCGGCGTCGATGCTTACGGAAAAGATCTTTTCGAAGAAGTCAGAGAAAGCGCTGAAGAAGCATTTTTAAAAATATGAAAAAGACCGGATCATAAAAGATCACAGCCCGTCGGAACGGTTCCGGAAAAACATCGGAACAGTCACGAAAACAGGCAGAAGTCACGAAAAACAGACAGGACAGTCACGAAAAACAGACAGGACAGTCACGAAGAAACCGGCAGAACAATCACGGAGAGAACGGAATGGATGATCAGAAAATCGTCATGCATATTGATATGGACAGTTTTTTTGCATCTGTCGAGATGCGTGACCGTCCGGATCTGGCCGGAAAGCCTGTCGTTGTCTGTTCCAGGACGTATTCATTCAAAGAGAATGAAGTGCCGCGGGGCGTCGTGAGTGCGGCGTCCTATCCGGCCAGGAAATTCGGGATTCATTCGGCGATGCCTGTTTCCAAGGCGCAGAAGCTCTGTCCGGAAACGATCTTCCTGCCGATGAGAAAAGAACTTTATCAGGAAGTCTCAAAAAACGTCATGGCGATCATCGGGAAACACGTTTCCGTCGTTCAGCGGGCAAGTATCGATGAGGCCTATGCCGATCCGGGTGAAGACGTCAGGACGTATGAAGAGGCGGAAAAAACGGCGCTTGCGATCAAAAATGAAATTTACGGGGCTGAGCGGATCACCTGTTCCGTCGGCATCGGCCCGAACCGGACGATCGCCAAGATCGCATCAGGATTTCAGAAACCCGATGGCCTGACGGTCGTGAGGCCTGAAAATGTCAGGGATTTCCTTGATCCGCTTCCGGTCGGAAAGCTTCCGGGCGTCGGTTCAAAAACACTTGCCGTCATGAATGAAATGGGTATTCTGACCGTCGGGGATCTGGCCGGATCGTCTGCGCCGGACATTTTTGACAGACTCGGAAAAGGCGGTCTCGTTCTCAGAGATGCGGCGCTCGGCATCGATAACAGAATCGTGACGGAGACGAAAGACCCGAAATCCGTCAGCCGCTATTATACTTTTGATAAGCCGACCGGCGAAGAATCCCTTCTGATGCTCGGGATCGATATCGCCGCCGAAGATGTGGACACGTCTCTCAGAAGCTATGGATTTTATTTCAAAACGGTGACGATCAACGTTATTTTTTCAGATTACACCATGGTCTCACGGTCAGTCTCCCATCCGGTCTTCTCAAAAGACGTCGGCCTGATCCGCAGATATGCCAAAGACCTCTTCCGGGAACTTATGGAAAAAGAGACCGATCCGAAGCACAGAAAGATCAGGCGGATCAGCGTCGGCGTCTCCGCACTGAAGAAGATCATGCCCGGACAGATGACGTTTGACAATTTCTGAAAAAATCTGCTCTAAAATCTGCTCACTTCGTTCGCAGATTTTCCGTTTGCTACAGGCACCTTCGGTCTCTGCTTTCCCTCACAAAATCTGCTCACTT
>JAGAEB010000003.1 GCA_017613335.1 Methanosarcinaceae archaeon | reverse complement strand
TTGATGCATCCGGCTTTCCGTCAATCAGTCTTTTATATAACACCGACCTTCTACCGCATCCATGACACGCGTTCTGGCAACCGGGACTTTTGAGATCCTTCACCCCGGCCATCTGTATTTTTTTGAACAGGCACGCCAATACGGCGATGAGCTGTATGTTCTCGTCAGCCGCTCTGAAAACGTCCGTCACAAACCGAAACCTGTCATCAGCGATGAACAGCGGTGTCAGATGGTCGGCGCTCTCAGATGCGTCGATCATGCTTTTCTGGGCGACAGAACGGACATGATGAAGCCGATCCGCGAGATCCGGCCGGACGTCATCGTTCTCGGTTTCGATCAGTATTTCGATGAAGAGAAACTGAGATCGAAACTGGCTGAAAACGGGATCTCAGCAGAGATCATCAGGCTGCAGAAACTGGAAGGAGAACTCTGCAGCTCCCGGAGGATCGCCGCAGGACTTGCGGAACGTTTCAGGAAACAGTCCGAAAGCGATAACTGAAAACGGTTTTCCTGATAAAGGACTTCAGGATCCGGTCGTCTCAGTGTGAAGAGTGCATACGGGAAGGATCATCCTTCACAAAAAAACGCTGAGGGGCCGGGAAACAATACGTCTTCTGTCTTCCGTGCGGAAATCCTGTCACTCTTTTTTAGGCCGTCTGCCCTGATTTTTCCGGGTTTGCGGCCGTCTGCCCTGATTTTTTCCGGCTTTGCGGCCGTCTGCCCTGATTTTTTCCGGCTTTGAAGCCGCCTGCTCTGATTTTTCACATTTTGCGGCCGCGGTCTTATTTTTATTGTGACGGTGCGGCAGATCCGGCCGGCGGGATCTGATGAAGATATAAGGATGCCGGATCATGGCCGGATGTTTTCTTCTGTAATAAACCGACACAGCAGTAATATGATCAGGCTTGTGGAAAATACATAGATTAAAATACTTTTGATAAAGTATAGCATTTTTGTATATATCGGCCCGATTACCGACTGTAACGGAAAATATATTTGAGAGGTGTATTCGTATGAGATCATCTTTGATCGACACACTTTTTCTTTCGGACAAAAGGAAGAAGCTTCTTTTGCTGCTGCTGGAAGGCTCTCAGACTTCTGACGATATCAAGGAAAAACTGGGCGTCAACTGGGGTGCCATGATCCCTCAGATCAAAAAAATGCAGGAATGGAATCTTCTCAAAACGGAAGACCGCGTCTATTCCCTGACGCCGATGGGATATTCGATCGCTGTCAATTCCAAAAGGCTTCTGAATCTTCTTGACGTGTACGGGGACAATTACGAATATCTGTCGACCCACAAACTCAGTGTGATCCCGGACGACCTCCTGGAAAGGATCGGCGAGATCAATCCGTGCTGCGTCCTTGAATCGGATCTGGCGCATGTTTTCAATGCCAATGAAGACGTCTGCAGAGCCATGGAAGGCTCCGGAAAATGCGTGACGCTGTCCAACTTTTTCCAGCCGCAGTACAATGAGATGTACAACACGCTGCTCAAAGACGGCTGCGATCTGACATTCGTCTTTTCAGAATCCGTGTGGAAAAGGGTCTGTGAAGCATATGTCTATGAAGACGGAAAACCGACCGATCCGAATTCCCTCGACTGGAAAAAATGCCGCGTGTATACCATTCCCGACGGCGCCGACATCCTCGAGATCTCCGTCTTCGATAACGGGATCCTGATGGGATTCTTCGACAACGAAAGACGCTTCGATACGAGATATATCCTCGGCACCGGCGAGAGCGGCTGCAACTGGGCGACGGAACTCTATCACAGGATCACGGACGGAAAACTGACACGCATCGAGACGGATGTCAAAGACTGACAGATCCGGACCGGATGTCAGAGATATTCAGAAAAACAGAATGGATCAGGAAAAACAGAAACAGAACTGATCCGGAAAAACAGAAACAGGATCGATCCGGAAAAACAGAATGGATCCGGAAAGGTTCAGAAAAGATCCGGAACGATCCGGCTTCTTCTTCTTTTCCGGCAGTCCGGCATTTCATGCCGGACTGCATGCGGAAGATGATGAAACTTTTTTTTATCCCGGCAGGTGATCCTGCCCGGCAGAATGACCTGACGGTATCGTTTTTTTCCGGCGGGATCAGGGAATGATCTCGCAGCTGTTGTAGCCGATCTCCTGATCAAAGTCGGCTGCTTTTATTTTTCCGTCGGCGATCATTTTTTCGATCTCCGGCTGCACTTCTTTAAGCGATCCGATCAGGAAGCGGATCGTTGCGCAGACTTCTCTGAAGCCTTTTTCGCCCCATTTCATGGTGGCGTTTGCGTAAAGACAGCGGCCGCCGCAGATGCCGAGGATGTCGCAGTCTTTGCAGAGGCCTGAGACGTGGATGACTTTAAGATCGTTCGGGCTGTTCCGGAAGATGTTTCCGGTGTAATAGTCAGGCATGGCGACCATGACGGGGCAGGGGGAGATGTTTCCGTCTGTCTGGATGCTGTATTCGGCCCAGCCGGCGCCGCAGCGCAGATGCGTCGTCTCGTTTTTGAGCAGACTGTTCATCAGGCCGATAAAGGGATAGATGCGGAGGACGCGGCCTTCCGTTCTCATGACGTCGAGCCATTTGTCGATGAGCTTTCTGACGCCCGGGTTGTATTCTTTTTCTGTCCATCCGGCGAAGTCGCGGCGTTTGTAGTCGTTTCTCCAGAAGAGCGCATTGAGCTGCCAGTGGACGCTGTCGAAACAGAAATCCGGATTGTCGAGCAGGTGCAGGACCTGTCTGTATATGTCCGTTTCTTCCTGGACGGTCATGCGGGCGATGATCTCGCCGGTATAGCCGGCGGCTCTGGCGGCTTTGGCGTTTCTGACGATCGTGTCGTAGACGCCTTCGCCGCGGTAGTAATCCGTGAGTTCGCGGTCGCCGTCGATCGAGACGGAGATCGTGTGAAGTCTTCTGAGATATGATGCGGGGATCTCGCCGAGGTGTGTGGCGTTCGTGTGGAGCATGAAGTATTTTGCGGGCAGGAGATCCATATATTCGAGCATTCTGTCCATTCTGAGGAGCGGTTCACCGCCGTAGAAGATGACGACGGCTTCCGGGTCTTTTGCGATGAAGTCGCGCAGGATCTCCGGTTTGTAGGAGATCTCTTCGGGCACGTCATAATCGACGGCGATGCCGTCATCAAAATCGTCGAAGCAGTCGCAGCATTCACCGTCGCAGTAGAGGCATTCGAGGTCGCAGTTGAGTGTGAGCGTGACGAAAAAGTTTGTCATGGTCTTTTCTCCCCGTCCGGGATCATTGTTTTTCAGGACATCCGGCGTCAAGGTGTCCGGAGACGAATTCGTCCGTCGTTGAGATGCGGCATCCGAGGACATTTTTCATGTATCCGACAGCTCTTTTGTGGGCGCCTTCATCAAAAGACGCGCAGCCGTCTTCGATAACGGTGATCTCGAGAGACGGGTAATAAGCTCTCAGAAGAGCGACGTTGTTGAGAACGCAGATATCCGTGGCAACGCCGCAGACAAAAACGTCATCGCCGGGTCCAATCTCATCGATGAGATGAACGGCGGCGTAGGTGTCTTTTTCAAAGAAGACGTTGTCGTCGCCGATATCCGATTCCGCGCCGACCCGGCCGTAAAGATACCAGCCGTGTTCTTTATAGACGCAGTGTTCCGGGAAAAGCCTGCTTTCGACATTGCCTTCCTGCCCCGGACCGTGCGTGTCCATCGTGAAAAGGAGCTGTCCATCCTGTTCATCCCGGACATAACGGATGCAGCGGACGATATTTTCTTCAACCGCGCGGGCCGCGGGACCGCAGTCGAGGGCGCCGCCTTCTTCAACGAAATCGTTCTGATAATCAACGATGATAAGTTTCATGCGCGGATAATGGGACGGACTGATTAAATATGTTTCTGAAAGACGTTTTTCAGGCAGTTTTCAGAAAGTTTTCTGAAAGTTTTCAGAAAGTTTCAGGAACCCTCCGGATCACGATCACAAGATCACACCATCTGTTTCAGACGATTAATTTTATATTATTCAAAAGAATACAGTCATTCAGATGAAAGGTGATTTCCGGAAAATCATCAGATCATCGGAGGGAGACACCATGGAAACGATCAGAAAGATCATCATCACGGAAATCGTCGGCGACGGAATCTGCGTCGCATCAGAAGACGGCGAAGCCGTTTATAATGAACTGCATCCGGCGTTAAATGAAGGCCCGGTCATTCTTTCTTTTGAAGGCATCGAGGTCATGACATCGGCTTTTCTGAATGCTGCCGTCGGCCGTCTGTACAAAGATCATTCCGCAGAAGAGATAGACAGCTGTCTCAGGACGGAATGTCCTGATAATTATTATGCATATCTTCTTGACAGAGTCAGAAAGAATGCGATCGCGTATTATGATGATCCGGAAAAATTCAGGGAATCCCTTCGGGGAATTTTGGATGATGAGTGATGCGATCTATGATCCCGGCGGTGTTTCGCGGATAATGGGACGGTGATTAAATATATTCCTGAAAAACATTTTTCAGGAAGTTTTCCGGGATCGGAAATTCAGTTTCTGCTGTCCGCATTCACATAAAACAGATATATGAAGGCAGAGCATCGGCGCCGGAGGCAACTATCAGAAAATTTCAGACAGTTCAGAATGAAGGCAGGAGACAGATCCGCGGTGATCATTCTTTTTATTTTTTCTCCTGCTTTTGCCGACAATTTAAATTCGTATAAAAATTATGTCCTTCCGTATCGTGTGTTCGTTTTATTCTTTGTGTAATATACATACCTTGAAATACAACGATAAACGATAGAATAGGTCATGTTAATATACACCGGGTCAAAAAAACAGTTTGACAAAGAT
>JAGAEB010000189.1 GCA_017613335.1 Methanosarcinaceae archaeon | reverse complement strand
GTAAACTGATCAAAACAGTAAACTGATCAAAACAGTAAACTGATCAAAACAGTAAACTGATCAAAACAGTAAACTGATCAAAACAGTAAACTGATCAAAACAGTAAACTGATCAAAACAGAAAAAAGACCTTCGGAGATTTTATGTCAGCCGACTCTCTCAGACCTTATGTTGCGGGAAAAATCCTGGATCCGACGGCAAGGATGATCGGGAAACTCGGACTTTCTCCGAACGCTCTTTCCCTGATCTCGCTGATATTTTCCGTTTTTGCAGGCATATTTTATTACATATCCGGCGGAAATGCAAATCCGCACTCATTTTACTGTCTTTTGGCTGCCGGCATCTGTGTCCTGATCAATTCGGGACTCGACGCTCTTGACGGATCTCTGGCGCGCCAGAAAGGCCTTTCAGGGAAAAAAGGAGATTTCCTGGACCATGTCATAGACAGATATGCCGACGTCTTTATCATTTCAGGTGTCATTTTCGCCGGATTCTGCGAATGGTGGGTCGGTGTCTTTGCGCTGACAGGCGTTCTTCTGACGAGTTATCTCGGCACGCAGGCGCAGGCGATGGAGATCGGCAGATATTACGGCGGCATCATGGGGCGCGCCGACCGTCTCATTCTGATCCTGGCAGCAACATTTCTGGATTTCGCGTACATTTTCATCTATGACGAACCGTTTTATTTCTGCCGGTCCTCTTTTCTCGGCTGGTGCATGGTCATCATCGCGATCGGATCGCACATCACGGCTTTCCAGCGCATTTATCACATCTGGAAAGCTCTTGACAAAGAAGAAAAAGAGAAGAATCGGAAAACGATATGAAAAACACCCGGACAGGATGAATATCACAGACGGAGGGAAAAATCACGGAATCAGGAGAAATGAAGGAAGAAAGACGTTTCCGGTATCTGGATCATATTGCAGATACGCGTTTTATCGCTTACGGAAAGACGACGGAAGAAGTCTTTGAAAATTCGGCTCTTGCCATGTTCAATGTGATCGCGGACGTGTCTTCTGTCGGATCCGCTGTATCGTTTCCTGTGGAACTGACGTCTCCGGATATTGAGAGTCTCATGGTCGACTGGCTTTCGGAACTTCTTTTCCTGTTCGACGCGGAAGGGACGCTCCTGGCTCATTTCAGTATCGCGAAGATCGTCAAAAACGAAGACGGCTCCCGGTCTCTTGAAGCGGAAGTGTCGGGTGAACCCGTTGATCCGTCTGTCCATGACATGAGAACGGAAGTCAAAGCAGTGACGTATAACGGCCTCCGTGTCGAAAAAACAGAAGACGGCATGGAAGCGGAAGTTGTTCTCGACCTCTGATACAATCGGCATTCCCGGATCTGAAACCGATCCGGCCATCTCTTTTTTTGTTTTGCGGAACAGAGTTGTTTCCCGGACAGGGTTTGCCGGAACAGAGTTGTTTCCCGGATCAGAGTTTGCCGGAACAGGATTCTCATCGGATGATGTGATTCATGCAGAGATATATGAAAACATACCAGACAATGTATAATATTTAGTGAGCCAAAAAAAAGGAGAAGACGACTGTCTTCTCCTTTCTGTTTTTTCGGATGATACCGGTCAGATCTGAGCCTGCCGGATCATATGATCACATTTTTTTGCCGGCCTTGGCGCCTGCGACGATCTCCGCCGTTTTGGCCTTGGCTTCTTCGATCGGGCCTTTTTCGATGGCCGTTCCGGTCACGATGATGTCAGCGCCTGCTTTTGCACAGACGGCTGCGGTCTTTCCGTCACGGATGCCGCCGCCGACGATAAGGATGTTTTCGCCGAGGACGTGCTTGACGGTGCCGATCATTTCCGGCGGGAGCGCGGCGTCTGCGCCGGATCCTGCTTCGAGGTAAGTCCAGCGCATACCGAAGTATTTTCCGGCAAGAGCATAAGCGGCAGCCAGTTCCGGTTTTTTGCGCGGAAGGAGTTTGGCATCGCCGACCCAGCCGACGGTTCCGCCCGGTTCACAGATAAGATAAGCCATCGGGACAGATTCCATGCCGGCTTTGTAAAGCGTGGGAGCGCCCATGACCTGATTTCCGACGATATAGTTCGTGTCTCTGGAATTCAGGAGACTCATGAACAGGACACAGTCGGCATACATCGTAAAGCCGGCTGTGTTTCCCGGGAAAAGGATCACGGGGACTTTGACATTTTCTTTGATCAGCTTGGCAGTCATGTCCAGAAGCGGACCGCCTGCGCCGGTAGAGCCGCCGAGCATAATCGCATCGGTGCCGCCTTCAACGGCAGCAACAGCGAGCTTTACGGAGTCTTCCGGTTTCTGAGAAGCCGGATCGATCAGCGTAATGTGCGCAACGCCGTCTCTTTTAATGACATCGGCAATATATTCCTCTACCGTCATAACCTGATCATGCTCCTGCTTTGTCTTTGGATTTGAGTCTGAGGTTCGCGTATCCGCACTTTCTGCATTTGGTCGCGCGGATAGAGTTTCTTGCATTGCATTTCATGCAGATTTTTTTCTTCAGTAATCTTTCATCTGCTTCCGGAAATTTTCCCATATTCAGGTCTCCTGATAAATAAATTGAAGATAGTGTAAAAACAAACGGCAGACAGCCGTCTGTGCGGCGGAAAAGCCATGATCAATTGAGATTGAAAAGAACGGGACGCTCCGGGTAATGTACATAATTACCGGCTTTTCAGGGACGGAAAAAACCTGTCGAACAACGGACAACAACCCATATGTTTCCGGGACTATGGCTTCGACGCGGCTGACCGTACCGGAAAACCGACATTCCCCAAGAATGAATCCGTTACGGGTCCGTGACCTGCCGTCATTAATATCAATTAAGTGGACAGAACAGCCATTTACTACATAAATACTTTTGGACGCTTTTGGACGAAGCGTAAAAAAATACAGCGTCACGAAGAAAAAATGATGGTGACGAGGAAAATTGATGATGAAGACGAAAAATGATGATGATGAGAAAAAATGATGATGATGAAAAAATGACGATGATGAAAAAATGATGACGGCTGAAAACGGCCATCTTTTCATCACATTAATAAAAGAGAGATGATGTTCATTAACCATAATCTGCTGATCACCGTTCATGAACGCAGGTCACATTCACGAGAATACGATACTATCCGGAGACACAAGGAGACAGAACAATGGCAATCCACCCGATCGAATTCCGTTACGGAACACCGGAAATGAAAGCAGTCTGGACACAGGAGAAAAGACTGGAGACGCTTGTCAGAACAGAAGCAGCCCTTGCAAAGGCTGAAGCGGACATCGGACTGATCCCGAAGGATGCGGCTGAAAAGATCGAAAAGACGATCCCCCTTGTCAGACAGGAACGTGTCGAGGAGATCGAGCGGGAGATCAACCATGATACGATGGCTGTCGTCAAGGCCATTTCAGAGCAGTGCGAAGGCGATGCCGGAAAATGGGTCCACTTCGGCGCAACGTCGAACGATATCCTGGATACGGCAACGGCTCTGCAGTGTGCGGAAGCCGTCAGCATCCTTGACGGCCGCCTGAAAAAACTTCTTGCCGTTCTCGTCCGCCTGGCGGAAGAACATAAAAAGACAGTCTGCTGCGGCCGCACGCACGGGCAGATCGGCGTTCCGACGACATACGGCCTTCGTCTTGCGATCTGGGCATCCGAGATCGACCGCCATCTTGACAGGCTGTCTCAGCTCCGGCCGCGCCTCCTTGTCGGTCAGATGACGGGCGCCGTCGGCACGCAGGCTGCTTTCGGCAAGGACGGCATTGAGATCCAGAAAAAAGTCATGGAATATCTCGGACTCGGCTGCGTTGACGTGTCCAACCAGCTCATCCAGCGTGACAGGCATGCCGAATTCGTCATGTGGATGGCGGGCGTCGCGACGACGCTTGACAAGATCGGCATTGAGATCCGCACCATGCAGCGGAGCGAGATCGGTGAACTGGAAGAGGGATTCGGCAAAAAACAGGTCGGCTCATCCACCATGCCGCATAAGAGAAACCCGATCAAATGCGAACAGATCTGCGGGCTGGCCAGGATCATCCGCGGTTTCGTTGAGACGGAACTGCTCAACAATACGCTCTGGGATGAGCGCGATCTGACGAATTCATCTTCCGAGAGGATCGTTTTCCCGGAGACCACCATTCTGACGGATCACATCATCAATCTTGCCGTCCGCGTCATGGAAGGACTCCGCTTTGATGAAACAGGCATCCGCAGGAATCTGGATCTTCTCAACGGCCTCAACATGGGAGAAGCCGTCATGATCGAGCTCACTCTCCGCGGTGTCGGCCGTCAGGAAGCGCATGAACGCGTCAGAGTCTGTGCCATGAAAGCGCACGATGAACGCCGCCATTTCAGAGACGTGCTTCTTGAAGACAAAGATATCTCAAAGATCCTTTCCGCAGATGATATTGAAAATCTCGTCAGTCCGGACCGCTACATCGGAACGGCTGTCGAACAGGTGGAAAATCTGGCCGCAAAACTGACAGAAAAATACAGTCTGTAAATACAGCCCGTAAAAATACAGTCTGTGAAATAAAAACAGTAAGATTAATGATACAGTCTGTAAAAACACGGACTGTAAAAACGATTTGCAAACCTGCTGTCAAAGCGATCTGTACGACTGACTGTCAAAACAATCTGTACGGCAGATTCTCAGAACGATCTGTACGGCAGATTCTCAGAACGATCTGTACGGCTGACTGTCAAAAAACACAGTCTGTCGTTTACAGATCCTTATCTTTTTTCCCGGACGGCAGCGG
>JAGAEB010000188.1 GCA_017613335.1 Methanosarcinaceae archaeon | reverse complement strand
CCTACAGGGGTCAGAGAGAACAGGGAGATCTGTGATATGATGGCCCTCCCATGACGGCGACAAACATCTTAGCCGTCGTCAGGAGTTTACATACCACACCAGACTTTCGGGATGACCGACACAAGATGACTGACACAAGATGACCGACACAAGATGCCCGACAGAAGGGACTGCCGGAACACGGAAAAATCGATAAAAAAAGCCGTTTCTCATAAGAGAAACGGCTTTTTTGAAACGGCTTTTTTGAAACGGATTTTTTATGCGTTTTTTCATCAGCTGTGGTGACAGCTGCATTCGCCTTCGTGGTGAGTGCATCTGACATCCGGGTCGTAGTTGAGAGAATCTGCAAGACACGCGCTGACGGCGTCGTCGGCGTTTCCGTGAACGCCGCCGTAAACGGTGATCCCTGCGTTTTGGAGCATGTTTCTTGCGCCGCCGCCGATGCCGCCGCAGATCAGGACGGAAACGCCGGCATCCTTCAGGAATCCGGCCAAGGCGCCGTGTCCTGTTCCGTTCGTTGAAATGACTTCTGAAGACACGACTTTTCCGTCCTCGACGGAATAGATCTTGAAATATTCTGAATGGCCGAAATGCTGGAAAACTTCTCCGTTCTGATAAGTAACTGCAAGTTTCATTCAATTGCCTCTGATCTGCATTGTTTGTGTTCACTCTGTCCGTTTTCCGTTCATTTCGCGAAAACTTCCAGACCTTTCATCAGGCCTTCGAGATCCGATGCCGGGATGCTGAAGATCATTTCTTCATCCTTTATCTCTGCGTAGGATCTGCTGCCGCTGCATCCGATCGTGATGTTCGGTTTTCCTGAACTGACGACTTTTGCGACGCCGTCGGAACAGACGCTCTGTTTTCCTGAGAATGACGCATCGAAGCGGCCGCCTTCTGCAAAGAGAGAGCACTGTGTCAGGAGCATAGCCTGTTTGGGCGTGCAGATGAAAAGAACGACATCCGGGACGAAAGTCGCTTTTTCGAGCGGTGCATAGGCGACGGCTTTTGAGGAAAACGCCGGCAGGAACGGAATGCTGTCGATCGTCTTCACGGCTGCCTCGAGGGATGCGAAGTGACCGAGTTTTTCAAAATAGAAACGACCGCTCTTCACGGCTTCGGAAAGTTCCCCGAGGCCGAGCGCTGCAGCGCCGCCTTTGCACTGGTGATCATCATAAACAGTGATAAATGACCGGCCGGTGCGGCGGACAGTATCGACGAACTGACAGTGTCTCATCTGTTCTTCCGGTTTTTCAAGCCCTGCCGGGATCGCTTCTCCTTCTTTCAGAAGTCTGACGGCGACCGGGAACGTTGAGAGGGCCAGCTTTTCTTTTAACGTGACACCATAGGCGTTTAAAGTTTCAGCATCCATGATCTGTTCACCCTTGAATCTGTAAAAAGTTAAAGGCCGGAAGACCGTCAGGAACCGCGTCCCGACATCCCCGGCGGAATAACTATAGATTATCCCGATATTATATGAGCCTTCTTAAAATCCGACAGAGACACTATTGATTCGGCCGCACGAGTCTGTGGTCTGTACCCCCGGTTGTCCGTATTTTCACCTGCCTGCTGCCGTATTTTCTTCCGCCGGCGCTCATATCTTCTCCCGCCGGCACTCATATCTTCTCCCGCCGGTCATCCGGCCGCCTGTTTCACAGAGTCGTCCGCTCTGTCCTTCATCTGCCTGTTCTGTCTGATCAGGCGTCCGTTCAGGACAGACCGTCACGGCCGGGATCATTCCGGACGGCAGTTGTCGCAGGCGACATCCTGATTCGTTTTTCTGTGCTTTTTTCCCGGGATGATCGCTTCATCATCTTCTGCCCGGTTGGCAAGACCGCAGCGGAGTCTTATGCCGCTTTGTCCGGAATATTCTTTCAGTCTCTCAAAACTGTATCCGACCATGCCGCCGTGCGCCAGGATGAGGCATCTGCAGCCGGACAGCGAATTGAGGATGCATTTGTCGATGACGCCTGAATAGGCGGATATCGGAATGTGTTCTGCTTCCGCCAGCGTCTGACATGTCTTTCCCATGGTACAGATGAAGCCGATATCGTGTTCCGCGACAAAAGCATCAAAAGACTGTCTGTCAAAGATGTCCGTATCATAAACATAGACGGCGCCGGGTTTCAGGACTTTTTTATGGACTTCCGCCACGACGGTGCCGTCATCATTTCTGAACAGGACTCTGGAATTGACCGCTTCATAAATGCCGTCTTCATCATAATTGCTGAAAAGAACGCCCATATTGACGCATTCGCCGACTTTGACGTCGGCCGGCGCTTCCACTCTGAGAAGATCGGGCGTCCGGAGAGGCTGGATGAGTTCCGGGATCGTTTTGGGACTCAGGCCTGACGGAACGAGCCATCTCTTTTTGAGTTCTTTATATATCTCTGCAATGACCGGCGTTTTCAGAGAAGACTCTCTGACCTGTTTTTCTTTTCTGAAGACTTCTTCCGCTTTTCCCGAATCGACGAGCTTTCCTTTTGAAAGCAGATAGACCGTATCCGACCAGCGGTATGCCAGATCGACATCATGGGTCGAAATGATGACCGTCTTGCCGAAGTGATTGAGTTCGTTCAGGATCCCCAGGATCTCATCTGCGCCGAGCGGATCGAGATTCGAAAGCGGTTCATCGAGGATGATGATGTCCGGATCCATGGCGAGAATGCCTGCGATGGCCACTCTTTTCTTCTGACCGCCGCTGAGATGGTGGGGCGGTTTGTCTTTCAGGTTCCTGATGCCGAAGTAATCAAGCATTCTGTTGACGACTTTTTCAGTCTCTTCTTCGGAATAGCCGAGATTGACCGGCCCGAAGGCGATATCCTGATAGACTGTCGGCGCAAAGATCTGGTCATCGGAATTCTGAAAAACGATGCCGACTTTTTTCCGGAGATCCCTCAGTTCCGCATGTCCGTAACCTATTTCCTCTCCTCTGTAAAGGATCCTTCCGCCTGTCGGCCGGAGCGTTCCGTTCAGCAGAAGAAAAAGCGTTGATTTTCCGGAGCCGTTGCGCCCGACAAAAGAAATACGCTCTCCTTCCCGGAGACTGATGGATATATCATCGATCGCTTTCGTTCCGTCCGGATATGTGTAAGACAGATTCTCTGTTTCCAAAATCACCATTAAAATATCTCCTGCACCGGTTATCATTCATCATCTTCATTGAGCTCTGCCGGATCCTTTCCGTTTTCTTTTTTTCCGGCAGTTTTCCCGGCCGTCTGATTTTCTTTCATTTTCCGTTTCCCCGGATTTTCTCTGTTGTTTTTCCGGCTG
>JAGAEB010000187.1 GCA_017613335.1 Methanosarcinaceae archaeon | reverse complement strand
GGCATCCGCGTGTTCCTGATCGGACGGAAATGACCGCCGCGTGACAGTCGGACAGAGATGATGATCACATCAGGCGGACGACAAGGACCGGGATCGGAGAAGTGCGGACAATCTTTTCGGAGACACTTCCCAAAAGGAATCTTTCAACGGCTTTCTTGCCGGTCGCACCGACGACGATGAGATCCGCGCCGATATTCTGGGCATACTGAGTGATTTCATAAGCAGGGTTTCCTTCGAGACTGACAGGCTCACACGGAACATTCTTCTTGGCCGCAGCTTCGGTCACATAAGCAAGCGCTTTTTCAGACTCGGATTTCATGTTTTCTGCAACACAGGACCACTCAGGGCTGGACATGGCAACAGAAGAGACATCCGTCACATAAACAGCATAAACTTTACCGCCGGTCACGACAGCAAGATCAAGAGCAGAGTCGATAGCTTTGCTGACAAAATCCGTACCGTCTGTCGCAACAACGATTTTCTGATAAATTTCAGTCATAATAAGACCTCAAATAAAGAGACATAACTCAGTATTTAAAATAATCGATTAAAAAGCAGAAGAAGGCAGAAAACCGCCCCGGAAAAACCGGGCAGAAAGACAAAAGCAGACGAATATCAAAAACAAAAAATCACGATCTGATCACGATCTGATCACGATCAGATCACATTCAAAAAATCACATTCAAAAAATCACATTCAAAAATCACGTTCAAAAAACACGATCAAAAACCACGATCACAGTCATAAAACGCAAAATAACAAAACAGACATCACAAAATCACAAAAACAAAAAAAGGTTCAACGGAAGTGAGTAAAATCATCCGTAAAAACGGAAAAACAGTGCGGATGAAAATCAGGAATATGAGAATTTCTGCTTATTCCTGATTTGACGATACCGGCCGGTGCAGTTTTCCGGACAGGCCGGCAGGATCTGCCGTGATTTCCGCCGGCAGGATCTGCCGTGATTTCCGCCGGCAGAATATTCCGCGATTTTCCGCCGGCCGTCGTTGTTTTATGATCTCAGCTGAAGGCTTTTCTGACCATGTCGGTCGCAGCTTCGATCGCTTTTTCAATGTTTTCAGGCTGTGTGCCGCCGCCGATCGCGATGTCGGGTTTTCCGCCGCCGCCGCCGCCGAGGATCTTTGACATTTCCCGGACGAGGTCGCCGGCTTTCAGGCCGCCGGCGATGACGGATCTGCCGCAGGAGGCAACGGCTTTTGCGCCGTCTGTGTCGCTTAAAAGGATGCAGACGACGTCGTCGCTGCTGCTCATCTCAAGGGCGATCTTGCGGAGTTCGTCGACATCTGCGCCTTTCATGACAGCGGAGATGAAGCGGACATTGCCGATCTGCTGTGCGTCTTCGAGCAGGAGACGGACACGGGAGACGGCGAGTTCGGACTTCAGGCGTTCGTTTTCCTTCTGGAGGTCTTTCCATTCCCTGAAGAATCTGTCAACGGAGGACGGAAGGTTCTCGGCCGGAACGCTGAGCGTCTCGGAAGAGGCGCGGATGAGTGCTTCCATGTTCCGGACGGCTTTCACGGCAGCTTCGCCGGCCGCATATTCCAGACGTTCGACACCGTCCTGGATGCGTTCGGTCCTGAGGATCTTGATCGGTCCGACATCGCCGGTGAAGAGACAGTGCGTACCGCCGCAGGCTTCGATATCCGATCCGACTTTGACGACGCGGATCGTTGCGCCGTGCGGCACACCGCCCTGATAGAGACCGAAACCGTATTTCTGTTCGGCTTCCGTTCTTTCGACCCATTCGAAGCCGACTTTTTTGTTTTCCATGACCGTTCTGTTGGCGATCATTTCAATCTCATCGAGTTCTTCGCGGCTGATGTGCTTGTAGTGGGAAAGATCCAGACGGGCTCTCTCTTCCGTTTTCTGGGCGCCTGCCTGCCAGATGTGATTGCCGAGGACCTTGCGGGCGGCATCGTTGATGATGTGTGTTGCCGTGTGGTGTCTGGAAAGAGCCATACGTCTCTGTTTGTTGACTTTTCCGGCAACGATATCGCCTTTGCGGATCATGATCTCGTCGTTGTCTCCCGGATCCAGGCGGTGCATGATCACGCCGTCTTTGATCTGAACGTCGGTCACATCATAAGTGAAATTGCCGCTCGTCATCAGACCGGTATCATTTTCCTGACCGCCGCCTTCCGGATAGAAGAACGTGGAGTCAAGAACGACGATGTTGTCGAAGACATCGAGGACGACAGCTTCAAAGTCCGTTCTCTCCGGCTCATCGTAGTACAGTTTCTTCGTGGCCGGGAGCCGGGCGATCTTGTCGGCATATTTGAACTCGGCGATTTCCTTTTCTTCGGCTTCGTTGCGCTTTTCACCGAGGAGAGAATAGAAATTGTCCGGGAAATCGACATCGACGCCGAGGGAGCCTGCGACTTCCTGCGTGATCTCGGGCTGGATGCCGTGGCTCTCATAGATCTCCATGAGTTCCTCGACAGGAATGGCGCCTTTGCCTTTGTACTTTTCAGCGGAGCGCTGGATGATGCGTTTTCCTCTTTCGAGCGTCTGGGCATATTTTTCTTCTTCGCCCGCGAGGATGTCTTCAATGACATTGAAGTTCTCGGCAAATTCAGGATATTCCGGCATGTTGTCGATGTGGAGCCTGACGAGGTCTGCGAGGGAAACGTCCATATTGAGGTCTTTTAAGAGACGGATCGTCTTTCTGAGAACGAGTCTTGCGAGGTAGCCGCCTTTGACGTTGGACGGGATGATACCGTCACCGAGCATGAATGTCAGGCATCTGGTGTGGTCGGCGATCGCATAGATCTTTTCCATCGGCTCCATGATGGCATTGAGTTCATTGACGTCACGGCCGATCTCGTCGGCGACTTTCTGACGCAGAGCCATGAGCTGGCCGCCGTCACTGACATCCATGAGGCCGGCGAATTTGGCGTTCTGCGCGAAGATCTCGGCATATTCCGGATCGTGGATCCTGTGGTCGATGCCGGCGATGTCTGTGAGTTCCTTGATGATCTCCGGGAAAATGGCGTCGTAGATCGTCGGCGTTCCCTGAGAAGCCCAGACGAAACGCTCGAGACCGTAACCGGTGTCGATGATGTAGTTGTCCATCTTTTCGTACATCTTTCCTTTGACGTCGATGGTTCCCGTCTTCGTTTCTTTCAGGTTCATGAAAACGAGCGTCGCCAGTTCAAGACCGCTGACCATGACTTCGACGGAGGCGCCGGCATTTCCGCCGCCTGCCCACGGGTTTTTGATGTAGGTGATGTCGGCGGGAGACGTGCCGAGACCTGTCAGGAGTTCGTCACACAGTTCGATGGCGTGGTCTTTCCAGTAGTATTCTTTTTTGGTGTTGTTGAACACGTGGTGGGCCATCATTTCAAAAGTCGTCAGGTGACGGCCGGTCCTGCCGACGGAGTCGAGATCGTTGAGACGGATGCACGGCTGGGAGATCGTCAGCGGGTTTGCCGGCGGCGGCACGAGACCGGATGTGACGAAAGGCTGGAAGTCGGCGATGGACGCGATCGTCAGATAGATGTCGTCACGCCAGCGGGCAACGACCGGATAGCGGTCGATCGGGGTGTGGCCTCTTTCCGCAAAGAAATCGAGATAATATTTTCTCATGCCGGCAACGTCGAATTTCTTGTTGAAGACAGGTTTGCCGATAAAGCCGTAGTGATCGCACGGTGCATCGCCGCACGTCGTTCTTTCCGGATCTCTGGTCCAGAAAACATTGCCGCATCTGGAACACGTCTTCTGTAAGAAACCGTGTTCTTCAAAGAAAGGTATCTGATACTCATCATCGAGCATAAATGGTTCCTCGAATGTGATTCGATTAAAGTGTGATTTTGATGATATGATCCGGATCGGATGATCCGGGAACCGTCTGACCGGCGGGGTCCGGTCAGCGGGCGATATGAAGGAAAAATATCCGGATCCGGCGGGGTCTGCCGCCCGGATGAATGAAAAATCAGCGGCGGTAAAGGACGATCGTTTTCCCGCGGACATCGATCAGTTCTGCGCTGCATGTTTCGGCCAGTTCCTGCGCCGTGCCTTTGAGATCTTCGGACTCGTCGGCATTGCGGAGAACACGGATCTTGACCAGTTTTCTGTCTTTCAGCTGTTTTCTGATCTCTTCGATGACAGATTCTGTCACACCGCTTTTTCCGATGTTGATAAGAGGATCGAGGGAAGCAGCCTGACTTTTCAGATCGATGACCTGCTTTTTATCCAGTGTGTTTGACATAGCGATTTATCCTGAAATTTAAACTTTGAAAAAGGAATACGTGATTAAAAGGCTTTCTGAAACACCATATAAAATGCATCAATATGAATCAAATGTATCAACGCGGATCAAATGAATCAAAGTGAATCAAATGTATCAATACGAATCAAATGAATCAAATGAATCAAGTGAGTCAAATGGATCAAAATGCATCGAAAGCCCGGAGCCGGGACGACCGGCGCGGATTGACGGGACCGGGATGATCCGTCAGGACATCATCTGCCGTCTCCCGGTCTTTTCGGCGCGAACTGTTTAATGAAGCATTCTTTGACGAATTCTTCCGGGTACTGTGACTTTTCAGCCGCTTCTTCGATCGTCATCCCGGAAGCCAGGAATTTCATGATGACGGATTCCATGCTTTCGCCGATCTCGATGATGTGACCGTCCGGATCGTAGATCCTGATGACGCGCTGTCCCCATGGATGTTCTTTGATGTCGTGGACATACCGGACCGGATATGAAGGACAGGAGCCGGGATCGGAATCGGGATCGGTACTGCAGCCGCCCGGTCCGGCGGCGGCTTTCAGATGTTCGGCGATCAGGTCGAAATCGTCGTCTTCGAAATAGATTTCAGCATCTTTTCCGCAGAACCGGATATCATCTTCAGGGATTCCGGTGAGCGACGGCCATGAACTTTTCGTCTGAAGGGAAAGGCCGGATTCAAAGACGATGTTGTCCCCGAAATCCATGATGACTTTCTGCAGGAGAACATTTTCATAAAAGCGACGGGACCGTTCCATATCGCTGACGACAAGAAGGACGGCAGAAAGTTTCATGGCGGGTAAATCGTCACCGTTTCTATATAATGGTGATGCAGGCGGGGTGAAAGTAACAGGACGGCAGGATGCAGAACGAGAGGAGATCAGGGAAAGTCAGAAATCCGTCAGAAATTCAGGAAAGTCAGAAATTCACGGGTGTTCAGAAATTCCGGGAAATTCTGTGAAATCCGGAAACGGAAAAAAACAGAGAAACAAGGAAAGATCGTTTTGTTCAGATTGATGTTTTAAGGTTATCATTTTATCTGAAAAATCCTATAAGGACTCAGAATTCTGTCAGCGGACAGATCATTCCGGGCATCTGCGGAACACAGGATCCCGGATCGTCCGTCCTCTGACTTTTCATGAACATCAGATGTGATGACGGCGGGTGTAAGGAAGGCGCAAAAGCGTTCCGGCCGGAACAGAGCTGATGCGTCCGGTGATCGATCTATGAGTGACAGAGACAGATCTGCAGAAGTATCTCCGCTCTACGGCGGGGAATGGATCCGCGATGATGATCTTTTTGTCCGTTCCGGCGGCGATACGGTCGCTTTTCAGTGCGTCCTTCCGGAGAAATATACGCCCGGCGGAAGTCCTGTGTCGGTCAGTGTCGAAGGCCCTGATATCCTGAAAGGCAGCCGTCTTTCCGGAGAGGCGCCGGCCGTCCCGTTCGGTCTCGTCGTTTACGTTTCCGGGAAAGATCTGACGGAAGAAGATTACGATGTTGATGCCGTGATCGAAAAAAGCATTCCGGACACGATCTCGGAGATCCGGGGCGTCAGCTGGCATCATGTCCGGGATCTGATCGAAGTCAGGATCTCCCGGGAGGCCGTCTCTTCCGGCCTCACGCTCTTTGAGATCGGAGAGATCCTCGCATCGCGCATCCTTCATGATTTCCCGGTCATCGACCGCGTCAGAGTCTGCCTGATCACGGATCCGGAGACGGTTTCGGAACAGGTCCAAAAGGCGCGCCGGGTCTTTGAGGAAAGGGACAGAAAAGCTCTCAGCCTTCACGATGAAGACGTCGATACGTTTTTTGTCTGCCGGATGTGTCAGAATGCCTGTCCGGATCATATATGCATCATCACGCCGGATCATCCGTCGGTCTGCGGAACGATCAGCTGGACGGATGCCCGGGCCGCCGCGAAAGTCAATCCGGACGGGCCGGTCTCCGGTTTCCTGAAAAAGAAATGTCTCGATCCGGTCTCCGGAGAATACGAAGGTCTCAACGAAACGACGGAAAAAGAAACTTCCGGAAAAGTGAAACGGATCGCTCTTTATGACATTTACGAAAATCCGCATACGACCGGAGACTGCGCGGAGATCATCGCCTATGCCGTCCCCGAAGAAGGAGGAGCAGGATCGGACGCCGGCCCCGCCTTCGGGCTTCTTGACAGACAGTCGGGCGAAGAGGCTTCAAACGGTCTTTCATTCGAAGAACTCAACGGCGTCACAGCCGGCGGAAAACAGATCTCCGGCTTTCAGGGCGTCGGCTTTACTTATCTGATATCACCGAAATTTCTGCAGAAGAACCGCGGCCTGAGATCGGTCTGCCGGATAACGGAATCGCTGCGGGAAAGACTTCTGCCGTTCCTGACGGAAGACGCAGCAGAGGCGGTCAAACGGATCCCGTCAGGGAAAAGGGAAAATCAGTCAGAAGACGGGAAACAGACGGAAAACAAAAAAAAGACGGAAGACGGAAAACTGTCTGAAAACGGAAAGAAGACAGAAAATGAAAAACAGTCTGAAAACGAAAACGGAAAGGTCAGGATCGTCTTTGATGCAGCGCCCGACATCATAAACATCAAAGGAAAGACGATCATCCGTTTCGGAAAACCTGCATTCAGGAAGAAGGATAAAGAAGAATGAACAGAGTTCAGAATGAAAACAGAGTTCGGAATGAATGAAAACAGAGTTCGGAATGAATGAAAACAGAGTTCGGAATGAATGAAAAAAGGGTTCAGGAAGAATGAAAACAGGGTTCAGGATTGATGAAAACGGGGTTTGTGAAGACAAAGAAATCGCATGTCACAGAACGGACGGTTCAGAAACGACTGACGGGGAATAATTTATCGGAGAGGAACAAATGGATAAGACAATCACATTGGATGATCTGGAAAAGATCCTGACGGATTCGCTTTCGGGGGATATGCAGGATATTGCTTCGGAGGCGCTCCTTTCGGGCTCTCTGGAGATAGACGTGTCTGAGATCGACAGGACAAGGACACCGAAGGCAGTCCGGGCTGTCGGTGAAGAGTGCCTTCTGCTGGCAAAGAAATTCATGAATGCGGCAGTCCTTCTCGGATTTGAGCCGGATGATGAACTGAGGGCGCTGGCAGGCGCAGGTCTCGTTCATCCGGATGCGGATGCCGGATCATACCGCGACCGTCTTTCGGAAACGCTGGCGCCGGCCGCATTTGAACCCCGTGATTTTCCGGAATTCAGGATGCCTGTCCAGGAAGTCAGGCTCGGTGCGAAAAGGAGCGAAGGCGGAAGCCGTTCAAAAACGATCACGCTCGGCGGTGAAAAAACGATGCCTTATTTTTATGACAATGAGATGCCCAACCGCAATTATGTCACGCTGGACGTTTTTGATATGCCCGTCGGTCTGGCGAAGTCCGTGAAAGTCAATTATGAAGACGTGATGGAAGACCCGGCCGAATGGGCTGAAAAAGCCGTCAATGAATTCGGCGCCGACATGGTGACGATCCACCTCATCTCGACAGACCCGGGGATCATGAATACATCCGCCAAAGAGGCGGCCGTCACGGTCGAGAACATCCTTCAGGCCGTCGATGTGCCGATCGTGATCGGCGGGTCAGGAAATCCGGAAAAGGATCCGGAAGTCCTGGAAAAGGCAGCCGAAGCCGCCGAGGGCGAACGCGTTCTCCTGGCGTCGGCGAATCTCGGCATGGATTACAAACGGATCGCCGATGCGGCCGTCAGACACGGCCATGCCGTTCTTTCGTGGACGCAGATGGACATCAATTCGCAGAAAGAGCTCAACAGAAAACTCATCAGACAGTGCGGCATGAGTCCGGATGCCATCATCATGGATCCGACGACGGCCGCGCTCGGTTACGGCCTCGATTATGCTTATTCGAATATGGAGCGGATCCGTCTGGCAGGACTGACGGGTGATGAGGAACTCGCGTTTCCCATGTCTTCCGGGACGACGAACGCCTGGGGCGCCCGTGAAGCGTGGATGATCGCATCGCCGCTCGAACAGGATTCCGGATGGGGGAAAAGAGAATTCAGAGGCCCCGTCTGGGAAGCCGTGACGGGACTTTCGCTGGCGCTTGCCGGAAACGATCTTTTCATGATGATGCATCCGACAGCGGTCAGGCTCCTTAAAAACATCACGCAGACACTCAGAGGAAAAATGACCGAAGCCGCAGGATATGAAAAAACGGAAGAAATGCCGGGGAAGAGAAACGAAACCGCAGGCAGAGGCAGCGCAGATCCGGAAGATGACTGGCTGACAGCCGTTTTCCGATCCGGAAATGAAAAAGATCATGGAGAGAAACAATGAAAGCAAACAGTCCTCTTGACATTTATCCGTATCTTCCGGATGTCTGTGAAAAAGTGTACGGCGAAAAGAAAATGGCCGTTGCCGCGCATCTGGTGAGCCGCGTTTATTCTTTTGAAGATTTTTCGGAGAAAATCACCGCTCTGATGAAAGATGATCCGTCTTCCGGCAAAACGGAAGAAGAGAGAATAAAAACGGAAGAAGAGAGAATAAAAACGGAAAAGGATCTCAGGAAACTGGAAGAGCTCCTGGCGCCCGCCGTCCGTGAAGTCCGGATCGGATGCGGCGAAAAAGCCGTCACGATCGGCGGCGACGATGTCCTTTTCAGACATACGCTCACGTTCTACAACAAAACGCCTGTCGCCGTTGATGTTCATGATATGATGACATCAGAAGAACTGAAATCCCGTCTGCAGAATGTCACGGATTTCAGAAAATTCTACGTCGGAAAATTCCTGACGCTTGATGCCGTCGCCGTCAGATCCGTCTCGGGGATCCCGGAAATTTTCGCCGCCTGCGTCTCAGCTGTTGCAGAGACCGGCTTTCCGGTCATCCTCTGCACAAAAGACCCGGCCCTCATGGAAGCCGGTCTCAAAGCCGCCGAAGGCCAAAACCCCCTCATGTACGCTGCCGATGAAAGAAACAGAAACGAAATGTTCTCCCTGGCCCGGAAATTCGACGTCCCGCTTGTCATATCAGCCCCGGGAGACCTCAATCTCCTTAAATCGATCGTCATCAGCGCAAAACTCAACGGCATCACAAAGATCGTCCTCGACCCCGGTACATTCACCGGAGATCGTTTCAGAGAAACATTCCAAAATCTCATAAAGATCAGAGCCGCCGCCGTTTCCGGAAAAGACGACGCAGACAGCCGCTCCGGACATGACACGACACTCGCATGGCCGATCCTTATCCTGCCGATCAAAACAAGATGCAACGCCGGAAAACCGACAGAAGGATCAGGAAACAGCAATGCAGACAGAAACGCAGACGGTGACGCAGATACAAATGCAGCCGGCAATGCAGACAGAAACGAAGCCGGCAATGCAGACAGAAACGCAGCCGGCGATGAAAAAGACAGCGAGACCGAACGGGTCGAAAAAGACTATGAAGAGACGCTCCTCACAGCCGTCTCAATCATCCGTTATGCCGACCTTGTCATCATCCACGGTGCAGAACCCCACGAACTCCTCCCGGTCGTCCACGTCGCCGACATGATCTACACCGACCCGCGGAAACCCAACGCCGTCGCCCCCGGCCTCTACGACATCGGAACCCCCGACGACGCCTCGCCCGTCCTCTTCACGACGAACTTTGCCCTCACCTATTACACCGTCGAAAGCGACCTCACCTCCGCCGGCATCAGCTGCCGCCTCCTCGCCGTCAACACAGGCGGCCTCGGCGTCGAAGCCGCCGTCGCCGGCAGCCAGCTCACCGCACAGACCGTCCGCGAAGAAATCGAAAGGACCGGCCTCGACCTCAAAGCAACGACCCACAAAACCCTCATCATCCCCGGACTCGCCGCCCGCCTCCAGGGAGACCTCGAAAAACGCCTCGGCATCCGCGTCCTCACAGGACCCACAGACTCCGGCAGACTCCCCAAATGGCTCGAGGAAAACGGATTCATCACCCAGGAAAAGAAAACACAGTGAGTAAGGTGCACACAGAAAACACAGTAAGTAAGGTGCACACAGAAAACACAGTAAGTAAGGTGCACACAGAAAACACAGTAAGTAAGG
>JAGAEB010000186.1 GCA_017613335.1 Methanosarcinaceae archaeon | reverse complement strand
TTCTGCATTTTTGTGACTTCTGCATTTTTGTGACTTCTGCATTTTTGTGACTTCTGCATTTTTGTGACTTCTGCATTTTTGTGACTTCTGCATTTTTGTGACTTCTGCATTTTTGTGACTTCTGCATTTTTGTCACTTCCGGGCAGAAATATTTTAAGCTGAAAGACATCATTAGTCCACGATCATGACCGGCATCGGGTCGGTCATGAATGAACCGCACAGAGCCGGCGTTTCAGGCTGTCCGGGTGTCCGGCTGTCCGTCTCCGGCGTGGTTTTTCATTCATGTTTTACAGTTCCGGAAAATACGGCAGAGGCGACATCATATGTTTACGGGGATCATTGAAGAAACAGGTACGATCAGATCTCTTTCTCTGAACGGGAATTCAGGAAGCATCCGCATTGAAGCCCGGAAAGTCCTTGAAAAGACGCAGCTCGGCGACAGTATCGCCGTCAACGGTGTCTGCCTGACCGTCACGTCCCTGACTTCCCGGGAATTCACTGTGGATGTCATGCCCGAAACGCTCCGCCGGTCATCTTTGAGCCGTCTCGGCGCCGGCGATCAGGTCAATCTGGAAAGGGCGATGAGCGCCGACAGCCGTTTCGGCGGCCATCTCGTCACCGGCCACATCGACGGGACAGGCACGATCCGCTCGCTCTGGAATGAAGGAAATGCCGTCCTGATCACGATCGCCGCTTCTCCTGAGGTCCTTTCCCTGATCGTGGAAAAAGGATCGATCGCCGTCGACGGAATCAGCCTGACGGTTGCCGGCGTCAGCTCTGACAGTTTTTCCGTCTCCGTGATCCCGCATACCGGATCTCACACGACTCTCCTGAAAAAGCAGGCGGGAGACACCGTTAATCTGGAAAACGACATCATCGGGAAATATGTGAAAAAATTCCTCTCCGCCGCACCGGCACAGGGAACGACGGAAACGTCCGGACGCCGGGAACCGGCAAAAAGCCGTCTCACGGAAGACTTCCTTCGCGAAAACGGCTTCTGAATCCTGTTTTTTCCTGATTCTATCCTCTGTTTCCTTCCTCTGTTTCCTTCCTCTGTTTCCTTCCTCTGTTTCCTTCTTCTGTTTTTTATTTTCCGGCTGCCTTCAGTTGTCTGTCATCCCGAAACAGTCATATACGATAAAAGTCGTCTCTGTCTCAAAAATGTCCCGCGTCTCAAAAATGCGGGGGGACATGACCCATGGCATACAGATACAATACAGTCGAAGAAGCTCTTGAAGAGCTGAAAGCCGGCCGCATCATCCTTGTAACGGATGATCCCGATCGTGAAAATGAAGGGGACATGATCTGCGCGGCGGAGTTTGCGACACAGGAAAACGTCAATTTCATGGCGACTTTCGCCAAAGGCCTCCTTTGTACGCCGATGAGCCGGGAACTGGCTGTCAGACTTGGTTTTCCCCCGATGGTCTCCGAGAATACGGATAATCATCAGACAGCGTTTACCGTCTCTGTCGACCACGTCAGCACGACGACGGGCATCTCCGCGGCCGAACGTTCCGTGACGGCGCTTCAGTTCGTCAATGATGCTTCCGGACCGGGAGATTTCAGACGCCCCGGCCACATGTTCCCGCTGATCGCCAGACACGGCGGCGTCCTGACAAGAAACGGCCACACAGAAGCGACAGTTGATCTCTGCAGACTGGCCGGCCTCAAAGAATGCGGCCTGTGCTGTGAAGTCATGGCCGATGACGGCACGATGATGAGAACGCCCGAGCTACAGAAACTGGCGGAAAAACACGGCCTCAAATTCATCACGATCAAAGAACTGCAGGATTACTGCCGGACGCACGAAAAACACGTCATCAGGGCGGCCGTCTCAAAACTGCCGACGGAATACGGTGACTTCGATATTTACGGATACGTCAATGACATCACCGGCGAAAACCATGTGGCGCTCGTCAAAGGCGATATCGGAAACGGCGAAAATGTCCTCTGCCGCGTCCATTCCGAATGCATGACCGGAGACGTTTTCGGATCCAGAAGATGCGACTGCGGACAGCAGCTCCATCAGGCTATGAAAAGGATCCAGGAAGAAGGCAGCGGCATCATCCTCTACATGCGCCAGGAAGGCCGCGGGATCGGCCTGATCAATAAACTCAGAAGCTATGCGCTTCAGGATGAGGGCTGCGATACCGTCGAAGCCAACATAAAACTCGGCTTTAAACCCGATCTCCGTGAATACTGGGTCGGCGCGCAGATCCTCCGGGATCTGGGAGTCAGATCCCTGCGTCTGCTGACAAACAACCCGGACAAGGTCTACGATCTGGGCAGATTCGGCCTCCGCATTGCAGAACGCGTCCCGATCGAGATCGATCCTCAGGAAGACGACAGGTTCTACCTGAAGACGAAAAAAGAAAAAATGGGCCATCTCTTCACGAAACTCTGAGAAGGCCGCCTGCCCCGGGTCTTTCACACCGGCGACAGGATCAATGAACAGATCAACTGCTGTGTCAGCTGTCATGTTTCTGCATCAGCTGTCATGTTTCTGCATCAGCTGCTGTATCAACATCTAATCTCTGAACAATGTGAGTGACGGAAAATGTATGTCTTTGAAGGAAATCTTATTGCGCCCGAAGGAATGAAAGTCGGGATCGTCGTGTCCCGTTTCAATGAATTCATCGGGAAAAAGCTTCTCGACGGCGCTGTCGACGGTCTTGTCCGTCACGGCGTTTCTGATGAAAATATCGCAACGGCCTGGGTCCCGGGTGCATTCGAGATCCCGCTGGCGGCTGAAAAAATGGCGTCGTCCGGAAAATACGACGCTGTCATTGCTCTCGGCGCCGTTATCCGCGGCTCGACGTCCCATTATGATTACGTCTGCAATGAAGTTTCAAAAGGAATTGCCCAGGTCGGTCTCAGAACAGGCGTTCCGGTCCTCTTCGGCGTTCTGACAACGGATAATATAGAACAGGCGATCGAGCGCGCCGGCTCCAAAGTCGGGAACAAAGGTTACGACTGCGCCCTTTCCGCTGTCGAGATGGTCAATCTCCTGAAACAGCTCTGAAATATGTCCTGAACATATCAAATCTGTCTTAAAAATGTCTGAAACAGACCTTTTCTGAAAACAGTGGAGCCGCAGCAGATTTTTCTGTTTTCTGCTGCGGCTCTTTTCCGTACAGGCCGCAAAGCCTGCACGGTCTTTTGATCTTTCTGACGATCCCGGACCGGAAATGTGAAAAGGCGGGATGCGTTCTTTTTCTGATATCCTGATCTTTTCAGGCATCTTTCCGGGGCTGATCCTTCAGCCACTTTTCAAGTCTGTCCATGGCTTTTTCGATATTTTCCCGGCTGTTTGCGTAGGAGAAACGGATATAGCCCTCAGCGCCGAAATCGAGTCCCGGGGTGCAGGCAACGCCTGTTTCTTCCAGGATCTTCGAGGCAAAAGCGACGGAATCGTCCGTGTAGTTCCGGGCATCGGCCAGGACGTAGAAAGCGCCTTTCGGGTCGACCGGCACGACGAATCCTGCTTTTCTCAGACGGCTGACGAGGCAGATCCGTCTTTCGTTGTACGTCTCGATCATGCTGCGGTATTCTTCGTCCGGGCTTTCAAGAGCGGCGATGCCTGCTTTCTGAACGAAGGCATTGACGGAGATGAAGTAATTCTGCATGAGTTTCTGGATCGGGCGGACGTATGATTCCGGGACGACCATATAGCCGAGGCGCCAGCCGGTCATGCAGTAATATTTGGAAAAGCCGTTGAGGACAAAAGCGTTTTTCGTGAATTCCAGGATCGTGTGTTCCTTTTCATCGCCGTAGGCGATCCCCTGATAGATCTCGTCGGCGATGATCGGGATTCCCGTCTCTTCCGAAATTTCCGCAACAGCTTTCAGGTCATCGGGTGACAGGATGGCGCCCGTCGGATTCGCCGGCGAATTCGTGAGGATCGCTTTCGTTTTCGGCGTGACGGCGCGTCTGACATCTTCGGGGTTGAGGCGGAAGCCTTCTTCCGGTTTCGTGTCAACGAATACGGGAACGGCGCCGAGTGAACGGATGAAATTCGGATAGGCGGCATAATACGGTCTGGCCATGATGATCTCGTCGCCTTCCTTGAAAAGGAGCATGCAGACGGCAAGCAGGAGCGGGCTTGTGCCCGAACCGGCGATCACGCAGTCGCTGTTGACGGAAACGCCGTATTTCTTTTCGAATTTTCTGACGACGGCATTCCTGAGTTCCGGATCGCCGAGACTGTGCGTGTATTTTTCATCGCCCTCCTCGATCGCGCGAATGGCCGCTTCTTTGATGCACGGCAGCGACGGGAAATCCGGCTCGCCGATCTCCAGATGGATCACGGAATCATACGGTTTTTTGATCCCTCTTCTGATTTCATCTTCGATCTCATTGGAACGTTCGAGAACTTCCATAACGTAAAACGGTGAGACATCATCAAGATTTTTCATGCGGGTAAAAAGCAGGATCGCCTTTAAAAGAGTTGGCATCCGCCGACACTGCAGCCGCCGACACTGCAGCCGTCGACACTCACAAACTGCTGACACACTTCAACCGCCGACACTGCAACCGCTGACACTGCAACCGCCGACACTCGCAAACTGCCGACACTGCAACCGCCGACACTTGTAGCCGCCGACACTGCAACCGCCGACACTCGCAAACTGCCGACACTGCAACCGCCGACACTTCAACCGCCGACACTTGCAGC
>JAGAEB010000185.1 GCA_017613335.1 Methanosarcinaceae archaeon | reverse complement strand
TCCGTGAGATCGATGAGCGCCGCATCAAAAGTCTCGTCAGTGAAAAAGTCTACATCAGGTAACTGCATCAGGCAACTGCGTCAGGCAACTGCGTCAGGCAACTGCGTCAGGCAACTGCGTCAGGCAACTGCGTCAGGCAACTGCGTCAGGCAACTGCGTCAGAGAAGGCATCTCCGGAGCCGTTTCCGCTTTCCCGTTTGCCGCAGTATCTTTCCGTTCATTCTGTGTCATATCTATCGAGAGAACGTATCATTTCCCGGCCTTCCGGCCGGAATGCACCGAAAAATAAGGTTGTGATGTCAATGGTTGAAATTGAAAGAGTTCGTCCGGCATCTCTTCAGAGCGACAAGATCAAAGAGATGATTAAGAACCGTAAACAGCAGCAACAGCAAAAAAACGCGCCCGAAAAAGAAGAAGAGATCCATGCCTGCCCTGAATGCGGCAGTACAGATCTCGTACACGATTATGAAAGAGCTGAACTTGTCTGCGGAAAATGCGGTCTCGTTGTTGATGCCGATTTCGTTGACGAAGGTCCGGAATGGCGCGCTTTCGATCACGACCAGCGCATGAAACGTTCCCGTGTCGGCGCACCGATGACATACACGATCCACGACAAAGGTCTCTCCACGATGATCGATTGGCGCAACCGCGACTCATACGGAAAATCAATTTCTTCCAAAAACAGAGCCCAGCTCTACCGTCTCAGAAAATGGCAGAGACGCATCAGAGTGAGCAATGCGACGGAGCGCAACCTTGCCTTTGCTCTTTCCGAACTCGACAGAATGGCATCCGCGCTCGGTCTTCCGAGAACCGTCCGTGAAACGGCTTCCGTCATCTACAGAAAAGCCGTCGACAAGAACCTTATCCGCGGACGCAGCATCGAAGGTGTTGCCGCTGCGGCTCTTTATGCCGCATGCCGTCAGTGCAGCGTGCCGAGAACGCTCGACGAAGTCGAAGAAGTCTCAAGAGTCAGCCGCAAAGAGATCGGCAGGACCTATCGCTTCATCGCGCGCGAACTGACGCTCCGTCTGATGCCGACGTCACCGATCGACTACGTCCCGAGATTCTGCTCCGGCCTCAATCTGAAAGGCGAAGTCCAGTCCAAGAGCATCGAGATCCTCCGCCAGGCTTCCGAAAAAGAACTCACGAGCGGACGCGGACCGACAGGCGTCGCCGCCGCTGCCATCTATATCGCATCGATCCTCTGCGGTGACCGCAAGACTCAGCGCGAAGTCGCCGACGTCGCCGGCGTGACCGAAGTGACCATCCGCAACAGATACAAAGAACTTGCCGAAGAACTCGACATTGAGATCATCCTCTGAGAATTTCCCGGATGATCCGGGATCCCTGTCTCATCCCCGTCTCATGTCTTTCATTCCCCCGCTTTCCGGAATATATCCGTTTTCCGGAAAACGGGGATTTTTTTATCCGGTTTCTTTCGTCTTTTTTCCTTCCCGTGCTTTTCTGCCGTGTTTTTCTTTCCCGTGCTTTTCTGCCGTGTTTTTCTTTCCCGTGCTTTTCCCGTGTTTTTCTTTCCCGTGCTTCTGCCGTGTTTTTTCCTGTGTTTTTCTGCCGTGTTTTTCTTCTGTTTTTCTGCTTTTTTTTGATCAGGCTTAGGCTTATTTAGAAAAAAGATATCATGCTCCGTGTGCAATATCCCGGAAATTGACGGAGTTTTTTATCATGACCGAAAACAGTGATCCGGTTTCAGAATCCGGAAGTAAAGTTATCCGCATCCTCGGATGCGGGAGTCCGCTGATGGGCGACGACGGCGTCGGCATCCGTATCGTCGAAAAACTGACAGCCATGGCTGAAAACGATGAGAGACTGGCCGATGTCGAGATCCTCGATGTCGGTGTCTGCGGCCTTGATCTGCTCGGTTATCTGGACGGCGCTGATTATATCATCATGACGGATGCCGTCAAAGCAAACCTTGAGCCGGGAAAGATCATCAAAATGTCCGGCCGGGACCTGATCGACGGAAACGATTTCGGCCGCGCGCTTTCTGCGCATGACATCGCGGTCCCGGACGTCCTGAAGATCGCTGAAGCCACGCAGGGGCTGCCGGAGATCACTATTTTCGGTGTCATCATCCCTGTCGTCGTCGGTGATGTTTTTGACATGAGTTACGACCTGTCCCCGTCCGTAGAGCCCTCTGTCGACCGCGTGATCCCGCTGATCCTGGACGAGATCGCCCGCATCAGGTCATCATCACAGACATCATGAACGCAAAAACCGCTTCGGTTTTGAAATGACGTATCGGTTTTGCAAAATGATGTATCGTGAAATGACGTATCGTTTTTGTGAAAAGCCGTCTGATCCGTTCTATAAATACTTTAAACTGCATGTTCTGATATTATGTCATCCGAATGCCTGAAAATACAGGTTCGCGGCGTTGTCCAGGGTGTCGGTTTCAGACCGTTCATCTATCGCCTGGCAGACCGGTGCGATATCTGCGGGACCGTCTGCAATCTCGGCAACATGGTCGAGATCATCGCCTGCGGCGACCGTGCTTCCCTTGACGCTTTTCTGGAAGGGATCTCATCGGAAAATCCGCCGCTTTCAAGAGTCGATGACGTTTCTGTCACAAAGATCTCTCCGACTCAGTCCTTTTCCGGATTTTCCGTCATCGAAAGCCGCCGCGGGGAAGCGGGAAATTCGATCATCCCGCCGGATATGGCCATGTGTCAGGACTGCCTTTCGGAGATGTCCGATCCGGAGAACCGCCATTTCGATTATCCTTTTACCGTCTGCACGAACTGCGGCCCCCGCTACACGATCGCTTCATCGCTCCCGTATGACCGGGACAACACATCGATGATCGATTTTCCGCTCTGTTCTGTCTGCGGCAGATCCTATTCCGATCCGGGAGACCGCAGATACCATGCGCAGCCTGTCTGCTGTCCGCACTGCGGGCCTGAACATTCCCTCTGGGCACTGTCAGGATCCGGCGAACCCGTTCTCCTGAAATCCGGACCGGATTCGCTTGACATGGCCGCCTCTCTCATTCTCTCAGGAAAGATCCTCGCGCTCAAAGGCTACGGCGGCTTCCATCTCGTCTGCGATGCGACGTGCGGCCGCTCTGTCAGAGAACTCCGGAAACGCCTCGGCAGACCCGATCAGCCCTTTTCGCTGATGGTCAGAGACATCGAGGCAGCAGGATCGATCGCCGTCATCGGCAGAACGGAGCGCCGCCTCCTGATGAATCAGAGAAGGCCCATCGTCGTCTGTGACAAGATCACCGGCGATGAACAGACAGAGTCCGGCGGGTCCTGCTATGTCACTGACCGGATCATCTCCCCGGACGTTTCGCCGCTCCACAATATCGGCATGATGCTTCCCTATTCCGGAACGCATCATCTGCTGTTCGGCCGCCTCCGGCGCCTTGTCTCTGAAAGATCCGGAAATCTGTTTTCCGATGAAGGATCTTCCGGCGACGGTCCCGTTCAAAAAGAAGACTGCGCCGGCACGTTCCTGGTCATGACTTCCGCGAATATGCCGGGGCTTCCGATGGTGAAAGAAAACGATGAAGCTTTCAGAGCCCTGAGAGAAGTTGCTGATTACTGGCTCACGGACAACCGCCGGATCCTCAACCGCGCTGACGATACTGTTATCCGGACTGTCAACGGGTCTCAGATGTTCCTCAGACGCTCCCGCGGCTACGTTCCTGAACGGATCCGGATGCCGTTCTCCTGCCCGCGGAAGATCGCTGCCGTCGGCGCCGAGATGAATAATACGGTTTCCATGTCCTCCGATGACTTTGTTTATCTGTCTCAGTACATCGGAAATACGAAACACGTTGCAACGAGCGATTATCACCGCGAGACACTTCAGGCGCTCTCGCGTCTCTCCGGGATCAGCCCGGATGTCATGGCCTGTGATCTCCATCCCGGCTTCAACACGACGAAAACAGCTGAAGCAATGGCCGCAGACGGTCTTTTCGGCGATCCTGTTTCCGGCTGCGTCGGTTCCGGCAGCATCGATCCCGTCTCCTCCGCTTCCGGAAAAACGGCCGGATCGCCTCTTTTCCGCATCCAGCACCACCATGCCCACATCTGTTCCGTGATGGGTGACAACATGCTTCCGTCCGATGCGGAAGTGATCGGCCTGGCTCTCGACGGTGTCGGCTACGGCACGGACGGCACGGTCTGGGGCGGCGAAATCATGAAATGTTCGTATGCCGGTTATGAACGCCTCGGCTCTCTGAAATCCCGGCCGATGCCGGGCGCCGATCTGGCGGCCTACTATCCGGCGCGGATGATCTTCGGCATGCTTTACGATTATGTCCTGTCGGGCGAAATGGATGAATCGGACCTTTCATCGATCCCGGGACTGGAATTCCGTCACGGCGAAGAAGAAAAAGCAGCCGTCCTCTTCCAGCTGAAAAACAACATGAACATCGCCTACACGTCAAGCGCCGGCAGATTCCTGGATGCCGTCTCCGCGCTTCTCGGCATCTGCCCGAAAAGAACTTACGAAGGCGGCCCCGCCATGGCGCTCGAATCCGCCGCCGTCGCCGGCAGACGTCTGCGGGAACGGATGCCCGTCGCCGAAAGACACGGATCCGGATCGTTCGAACCCGTCATCACAGAAAAGAACGGCATGATCGTTTTCGACACAGGAAGACTCTTAAAAGACATCCTGGAAAGATCCCGCGAAGGAAAAGACGATCCCCGTCTGAAATATCTCCTCGCCGATGCAGCGCAGGACGCTTTCGCGCGCGGCATTTCTGATGCGGCCGTCCGCATCTGCCGGAAAACAGGCATCGAGATCGCCGCCCTTTCAGGCGGTGTCTGCAACAACGACTATATCGTCCGCACGATCGCTGCCTGTCTCAGAAGTGAAGACATCCTTCCGCTGACGCCCAAAAATCTGCCGGCCGGCGACGGATGTATCTCTCACGGCCAGGTCCTCGCTGCCGCCGCTCAACTGTCGGACAGAAAATGAACCTATGCGCCGTCTCTTCCTGTCTCTTCTTTTCCCGGGATCATGACCGGTCTTCTGCCGGAAGATCTGTCTTTTCCCGGGATCATGACAGGTCTTCAGCCGGAAGATCTGTCTTTCTCCGGCCTGCCGGATGATTCCGGGCGCCGTAAAATATGATCTTTCTGCAGGTTCTCCATATTCTATATATTTTTTCAGCTCCTTACAGACCTGATATATTTCACAGTCGTTTTTACCGGTTTTCATCCGTTTTATCCTGCGAGGCAGCTATTTATGGAAACAAGAAAGATACAGAAGACAGGCGGTTCGACTTACATCATTTCTCTTCCGAAACAATGGGCAGACAAGGTCGGGATCACGACGGGCATGCGCGTCGGCATCCGTCCGCAGCCGGACGGGAATCTTCTGATCTCGCCGAACATTTCCGAAAGGACACCGAAAAGGCTCGTCATCGATGTGACCGATCTGGAAGGAGATTCGCTCGAGCGCGAGATCATCGCGGCCTATCTGGCAGGCAACGACGTCATCGAACTCAATTCGCCCAAGATCCTGGCAGACCGGAAAAAAGTCATCAGATCCGTCTGCTACAAACTCGTCGGCACCGAGATCGTCGAAGAAACATCAAAACGCGTCGTCATCCAGAATCTCCTGAACCAGAGTGACATTTCCGTCAAAAAAACGACGCAGAGAATGTTCCTGATCGCAGGATCCATGTTCCGCGACTCTGTCAAGGCACTGAGGACATCCGACTTCGATCTGGCATCCGATGTCGAACAAAGAGACGACGAAGTCGACAGGCTCTTTCTTGTCATCTCCCGGCAGTTCCGCTCCGTCGTCTGCGGTTCCGGATTCGTCAATGAATCCGATATCTCCGTCGATGAATACCATGACCTGAGGATGGCCGCGACACCGATCGAAAGGATCGCCGACCACGCCCAGAAGATCGCCCGCCTGATCCTCAGCAAAAAACCCCGCTACGATGACACAACACTCCGGATCATCGAAGAGATGAGCCGGAAAGCGGAACGCATTTCCCGGGAGTCCGTCGATGCGCTTTTTTCATCCGAATCCGGGCCTGCGAACAAAGCCATCGAAGAACACGCAGACCTCATCAGAATGATCTCGGATTTCAGCAACACATTCAGACCGGAATCCGTCGACGACCCGATAAGCCTCCGGGTCATCGTTGACAGTATCGGAAGAGTCGCCGACTACAGCGTCAACATCGCAGAAATCGCGATCAACGCATCCGTGGCCGGAAGGAACTGAAACAAATATGATAAACCGGAAAATTCCGGAAAAACAGGAAATCGGGATCTCCTGAATATCCTGAAGTCCGGGGATTTCCGGAAAGACAAAAACAGATACCGGATCGTTTCTTCTTTTTCGGCGCCGGCAGATCGCCGGCGACCGCAGGGATCAGACGATTCAGAAGATCCGTGTCATCGACATCGACGAGGAGCATTTCTTTTCCGCCTTCATACGGCAGTTCTGAAGGCGCATCAGGCATGAGTTTTTCTGCGGTCTTTGTCTTCTTTACGAGAAATCTGTTGTCATAAATGCCGCCGATCACTTTTCCCTGATAATAGATGATGTATTCGCCCATCATCATCCTGTATGTCACATCATCCGATCCGGACAGCTGGTCCAGAACAAAATCAAGATACTCTTTATCTGAAGCCGTATCGATTCCTCCTTCATTTTTTCTGCGGGCATCGTTTCTTTTCCTGCCCGGCGGGCAGCGCATGCATCCGTTCAGAAAAGCTGTCCTTTCCGTTTCAGTTTTTCCTTCTGCGGAAAACTTCTGTCAAATTCTTCAACGTCAGCCTCATCAACGTAGTACCCGGGAGGCGTCATATAAACACCTGCCACGCCGCTGAGATATCCCGGGATGAGTTCCCGGCAGAGAAAGAACGACGAATCCGCGTCCTCCGGCAGATCATGGTATCTTATGCCGAACCTGCAGGCCTGATCAAATCCGCTTTTACCGTAAAAACCGATGTCACCTTCGAGAAGGACAGCACCGAAGCCGGCCTCTGCGGCTTTCTCAAGAGAATGATCCAGCAGGAGCCTGCCGTATCCTCTGCGTTTGAGGTCAGGCGCAATACTGACAGGACCCATCGTCAGAACCTCGATCTCCCTGCCGTCATCAGCTTTGATGACCGTTTTCATGAACATGTTCTGTCCGATCAGCCTGCCGCCCTTTTCCATGACAAGATCAAGTTCCTTCACAAACGAAGGATCATCCCTGAGCACATGGATCACATAATGCTCACTGCATCCCGGCCGGTAGACGTTCCAGAATGATTCTCTGACAAGATTCTCGACTTCTCTGTGATCCTCCGCCGCCTCAGGACGGATCGTATAATCTTTTTTCACCGTTGTTCCTCCGTCACATTATTATGCGTTAATATCGATATGCCTTGATCTATATCGGCTCCCTCGATTTCAAGTAGTTTG
>JAGAEB010000002.1 GCA_017613335.1 Methanosarcinaceae archaeon | reverse complement strand
GTCACATCCGTGCTGTCACTTCCCTGCTGTCACTTCCCTGCTGTCACATCCGTGCTGTCACTTCCCTGCTGTCACTTCCCTGCTGTCACATCCGTGCTGTCACTTCCCTGCTGTCACATCCGTGCTGTCACTTCCCTGCTGTCACATCCGTGCTGTCACATCCGTGCTGTCACGCTCTGCTGTCACTTCCCTGCTGTCACTCTCTGCTGTCACTCCCCCGCTGTCACTTCCCTGCTGTCACTTCAATACTTTCACTCCGCTTATCCTGAGTATATATGCTGAAAAAACAAGTAAAAACCATGATCTCAGAAAAGAAAATTTCCGCATTTATGACAGCCGCGGCGCTGGATCTCGATCCGGAATCCGTATCGGCTCTTGTTTCAGAATCAGAAAACGCTTTCGTGCCCTCGCCGGTCTCCGGGCCGGCTGCCGGTCCTTCCGGCACGGCGGTCAGGTCGGTCCTTTCCGGAAAACAGATATCCCGCGAACCGTCATGCACGGAACAGCCGAAAAACGTGAAAAAAGTCAGGGAAACGTTCCAAAAAACAGAAAAAACGGGAAAAACGGAAAAAACCGCAGAGAACGATATCCCGGCAAAGACAGGAAAAGCCGCAAAAACAGAAACATCCCGTCTGCAGGCCGATCCGCGCGCCGGAGATTTCCTGAAGACAAAAGAATCCGAAGCCGTTTATACGGGGATCCTGAAACTGGCGCGCGAATTCTGCCATACGGCCCACGCGCGGAATTATATTGAAAAAATGGTCCCGTATCCGGCCTCCCGGATGGACCGCATCTGCGCCGTCCGTGAAAAAATGGCTGTCTACGGCGCTTTGACCGAAAACATCCCGGCGGAACTCTCAGAGACCGTTTCAAAGCTTCTTTCCGGCATAACGCCTGCAGAAGATCCCGAACCGTCCAGATCGACGGACAAGGCGATCATTGCTTTTACCGAAAAAACATTCACGCAGGCCCGCGAAAAATTCGGCAGTTATCTGCGCGTCCATCTCGTCTCCGACGCGACGGAATGCCGCGACCTTTTTTCATCATACCGTTCCGTCATCCTCTTCGATTTCCCGGAATTCGAACTCCCCGGCGACAATTACGTCTATTTCAAAGATATCTCAAAAACATCCGTCAGCCGGATCCTGCCGGAATCGGACATGGCTTATTTCATCAGGAACAGAAAAAGCATTCAAAGCGCTCTGACGCTTTCCGCTCTCCTGATGGATGAAAAGATCCTGATGTCCCTTCCGGATATCGATATCTTCGGCGGCGAAATTTCCGGCAGCCCTGACACCGGAGACGGACACATTTCAAAAGAAGAGATCGAAAAAGTCCTGGAGATCCTGTCAGGCCTCGACAAAGACGGCAAACCGGAACCGGGAAAAGATCCCGAATACAGCCGTCTGAAAAACATTTATGAAAACATCGATGAAGCCGTCCTTCAGGAAACAGCCGTCGCCGCCGGAAAAATGAGCGATGCCCTCGCCGGTGCGCAGCTGACGCTCGACGGTGCCCAGATGATGCAGATCTTTTCAGGCAGCGCCGATCTGAGATCCATCATCGCCTCACAGGTCTCCGGATCATATGAGACCGCCGTCAAAGAAGCCCTGGAATCCCTCTCATTGAAATTCTCCCTGAAACCGGATGAAGCCGGTATGCTCCGCTTCCTTTTCGGAGAAGAAATGACATGCCCGTTAAGAACGGAAACGAAATGCCTCGATGCTTTCAAGAAAGAGATCGCATCCGATCTCCGGAAAAAAGAAGACGACTGCTGCAAAAAAGCAGCCGCAGAACTTTCCGCGCGGCGCGGACAGTGCGACAGTCTGATCAATGCCTGTCTCGATTTCGATATCTGGTATTCTCTGTCCCTGTTCGCTTCATCATACTGCATGCATTTCCCTGCATTTGAAGCCGCACCCGGGAAATCCGGAACCGGTTCCGGAAAATCCGACACGGTGTCCGGAAGATCAGAAACTGCATCCGGAAAATCAGAAACCATCTCCGGAAGATCATATCTCTCCGTCGTCAACGGACGCAATCTCTCCCTTGTCAGAAAAGCAGGATTTGATAAAATCGAGCCGGTTTCTTATGATGTCGACGGCGTCGTTCTCCTCAGCGGCGTCAATTCCGGCGGCAAGACGTCTCTTCTCGACCTCTGCAGCCAGTGCATCATTCTCGCGCACATGGGACTTCCCGTTCCGGCAGAAGAATGCCGTCTCACACCGACTGAAGAATTCTATTATTTCGGCAAATCAAAAGGAACTCTTGATGCCGGCGCCTTTGAAACGACGCTCCGGAATTTCTCCGTCGTCACAGGGAACAAAGACAAGATCGTCTTTGCCGATGAACTGGAATCCATCACGGAACCGGGCGCATCCGCCAGGATCATCGCAGGCCTCCTTGAAACGCTGGCCATGAACAGCAATATCCTCTCGGTCTTCGTCTCACATCTTTCGGAAGCCATCGCCGGCAGCTGCGACATCCCGATCCGCATCGACGGCATCGACGCCTCCGGCCTTGATGAAAACCTGAATCTGATCATCAACAGAACGCCCGTCAAAAATCACGTCGCCAAAAGCACGCCGGAACTCATCGTCGAAAAACTCGTCCTTTCCTCATCCGGAACAGAAAAAGAATTTTATGAGAATCTCCGGAAAAAGTTCAGAAACAACTGATAAAGTTCGGAAACAACTGATAAAAACGCAGTCCGGCCGAAAACCGACTGTTCAGAAAACAGAAACGATTTTCCGGACAGATCAGCACCCGGAAAATATCAATTGCCGGACAAACACCGGACATTCCGAAAAAGACAAAAGTAAGCATCAGCCTGCCGGAGCAGGCCGATGCATCACTACAACTAAAAATATAACAACTGCGAAGACTCAGATTGACCGGTCTCAATAAACACTCAACTATTGAACCGGAATTCGTTTCTGTTCTTGATTCGTTCCGTGACCGATGACTGATTGATCATCGGCATCGACTGATCCTGAATTCTGATCGTGACATACAGAAAGCCGGATAAAAGGAAAACTGACGGATATGTCCGTCATATGAATCCTTTCCGTTTTCCGCAATATCATTATGCAGCTGTCAGGTGATCATTCGATCTTCTTGATCTCGACTTTTTTGACAAACGGTCTGTTGATCTTTGCGGGCATCCATTCCGGTCTGTTTGCCGGAGCGTCAACCTCTTCTTTCCAGGCTTTGAAGACGTGAACCTTCTTTGTGCCTCTTTCGCGGAGTTCGATGGTCTCCGGTTTTTTCTTGGTTCCGCTGCCGCGGTTTGCAACTTTTAAGGCTGCCTGTCTCGGCTGCTTTCCTGTGAAAACACCGGACTCTTCACCGGTCTTCGGATCTCTGAGGACAAAGTTTCTGGTTTCGTTTTCTTTTTTATCTGTCATCTTAATCACCTTTGCAATAATAGTACTGCGGGATATGGATTAGCAGACCTATTATATATACCTGTCTCTTCCGACAGCCTCATCCCATACCTTTTTTGTCTAAAAATGCTATCTGACGGAACGACAATAGACGAAAAAACGCAGAAATCCGGAAAATCACGGAAAAAACAAAAAGCAGCCGAAAACAAAAAGCCGGACAAAAAAACTTAAAAACAAAATTAAAAGCAAACTCAAAAACAAACCTAAAACAAAATTAAAAGCAAACTCAAAAACAAACTCAATGACAACAGATAAAAAACAGATTTCTCAAACCTGCGGCTGCAAAAAAAAGAAAGGCAGATCCGGTATCTCCGGATCCGCCTTTAGTCTTATTTTCAATTCAGACAATACCGAAAAATATCCGGCCTTGCCCGGTCTTCAGAAGTCGGTCATGACTCTGAACTGATCGATCTCAGGGTTGCCGATCTTTGCGATGATCTGCTCTGCCGTGTTTCTGATGTCCTTGGAACCGGTGATCGCGCGGCCGACGACGAGAATGTCTGCTTTTGCTTTCAGCGCGTCCGGAACGGTCTCGAGTTTGACACCGCCGGCAACGGCAACGAGCGTCTTCGGGGAGATCTTCTTGATATCGTCGATGCAGTCCCATCTCGGTTTGGTGTGTTCGAGGTCGATGGCTCTGTGGAGTTCGACGACATCCGGGAGAGAGCCGAGTTTCTTGAGGTCCTTCATGACAGCGACCGGGTCCTGGCAGTTGAGCGTGTCCATCACGGCATAAATGCCGGTCTTGTGGGCTTCATCGATGAACTTGGCGATCGTGGAGATCGGGGCAAGCGCGGAAACGACTGCGGCATCGCCGGCAGCATCGGCGACCATTCTGGCTTCAAGGTTGCCTGTATCAAGTGTCTTGAGGTCGGCGACGATGAAGGCGTCCGGTCTTGCTTCTCTGATCTTTGAAATGACATTGACGCCGTAGCTCTTGATGAGCGGCGTGCCGGCTTCAATGAGGAGGTGGTCGTTCTGCGGGAGTTCTCTGACGGCTCTTAAGACGAAGTCGAGGCTGGTGGTATCAAAGGCGACCTGCAGGTACGGCGGGTTCCAGAGTCTGGAAACCTTGAAGCCCATGATGGCGTGCGTGGACTTGTTGCTCTCTTCGAGGACTTTATCGATGGACGGGAAGCCGGTGAGCGCTCTCTTGACGGCGAGTTTTGTCGCGCCGTAATTGTAGCGGTAGATCTTGCTGTAGTCTTCTGCGTCCGGTGCAATGAAAACGCTTGCAACGACGACGATGTCTTCTGCAATATCTTTCGGAATGATTCCTTCTTCAACAGCGTCCGCGATCGCTTTTGCAACAGCTGACTGGGCCGGGCCGAAGATCTTTGCGGTGTCTGCGCCTTTTTTCAGGGTCACTTTCGGGACAATGAGCGTGGACGGCTTTGTCGGCAGATTCGGTCTGATGACAGACAGAAGGGGCGTGTGGCCGGCGGAAAGCTGTGTCATGCCTGTCGCAAATGCCTGGCCGACCGGACCTTTCTTGTCACCGATCATAAGGTCGACGTGCGCTAACTCGGAGCCGGTTCCCATAAGGGCTTCACCGATATTGAAAAACGGAATTTCTTTAACCATGGTTTTACCTTCAGTATGAATACACAGAATTAACTGATATGAATTTATTGATGTTATAGAATAAAATGAAATTATGATCCAAAAATTCAGGCGTCCTGAGACATGAATTATAAAAAGCGAAAACAAAACGATAGAGTGTTTAATTAAGTTTTCTGTTTCATCTGATGTGCTGTCTGATCCATCTGATGTGTCATCTGATTCATCTGATGTGTCATCTGATCCATCTGATGTGTCATCTGATCCATCTGACGTGTCATCTGATCCATCTGATGTGTCATCTGATCCATCTGACGTGTCATCTGATTCATCCGATGTGTCATCTCTGAGTCAGTCTTTGCTTTCTTTAAGAATGCCTGATCTGACATTGACACCGGGCCCCTGTCCGGTCGCCATGACTTCCTGCGGCGAGAGAAGAAGCTGCCCTGTTGCGATCAGATTGTCGTTTCTGTCCGTGATGAGCACTTCATCGCCGGCACGAAGAGCCGGATCGACGGAAACGATGTGCTTTGCAAATGCCGTCTTCCCCTGAGAGACAAAAGGAACGGCATCGTCAACAACAACGACACGAAGAAGCGGCGCCGGGAAAAGTCTGTGGATCCGCTCAGCGCCCTTGATGCCGAGCGTGAAAAAACCATCGCTCGCTCTGAGCGTCACGAGCCTGTCTTCACCGGACCAGACCTGCCGGATCCTTTTCGTACGGGAAAGGACAAAGCGGATATCTCCTTCAAAAAGAACGTCACCGGCCCCTTTTCCGAACTGATAGTCAGCCATTGCTCTGACTCTTCTTTCCCTCATTTCAGGGTTCGTTGAAACATCAGCCATGCCTGATAACACTGACGCAACCTATTTAAATCAGTTTATCTTCCTGACATTTCCCATGACAGATCTTCTGATCCTGCAGGACGCCCCCTCATTCGCAGACACTGTTTTCAAAGCCTACGGCTTCTCTTTCATGTCCGTCTGCCCGTCACAGATCGTCTCGCCGTATCTTCCGCCGGTCTCCGTGATCGTTCTCCCCGCCGGCTTCGGCAATCCGGATTATTCAGGAACGGCCGGTCTTTTCTCATCCGGGATTTCTCCGGAAATCCGGGCCGGCGCCCGTCCCGAAAATCATCCGGAAACCTGCCCCGAAAATCATCCGGAAACCTGTTCCGGAAAAAGATCCGGCATTTCAGTCCGCCTTTCCCGTTTCGCCCGGGCCGGCGGAACCGTCCTTTTCTTTTCGCCGCTCAAAGACAGATTCGACCTTTCCGTCCTCGGTTTTCAGGAAGAGGGTCTTTCAGGATTTTACCGTCAGAAAGAGATCATACGCCCCGGGAACAGATCATTCACGGATTCAGAGACCGTCTTTTGTGACGGTTTTTTTGAAGTACCCGGAAAAAGCGGCGAAGAGATAACATATCTTGAAAAAAAAGCAGGAAAAGGATGTGTCATCGCCACGACGATCCACGAAGTGATGTCAAAAGAATTTTTCATGAAACTGATCAGGCCGGAAAAATACAGGCTTTGACCGTCTCTTGATATTGATCTCAACAGATGCGCCTATAAAAAAGCCGAAGATCTGATGATCTCCGGCTTTTTACATCATTCAATCATTCTGTTTTTCAGGCCTGCTGAGGCGTATCGTCAGCGGGCGCCGTTCCTTCACCGTCGAGAACGGCTTTGAAATCCGGATCGTCCCAAAGAGATCTGTAATCAAGATCCTGCGGCGCGGTCTCACGGACTTTGCTGTCGGCCTTGAGAGCGCGGGAGAGGTATTTCAGACTCATCTCTTTCTGACCGCAGAGAGCGAAAATGCCGCCGACACGGAACCAGGAGGACGGCAGATCCGGAATAAGTTTGAGCGACATACTGAATGATTCCAGAGCATCTTTTTCATCTTTCAGTTTCAGGAAAAGCTGACCCTTCGAATACCAGAGAAGCGCATCGTTCGGGTTGATGCGGATAACATTGTCATAAGCTCTGACGGCTTTTTCATAGGCCTGCGCTGCTTTTTCTTCATTTCCTGCCTCTGCTTCTTCTTCGCCGATGCGGGCGCAGGCAAGCGCTTTGTTGAAAGCGGCTTTCTCATGGTTCGGATTTCCGGCCAGGACATCATCAAAAGCTGAGATGGCTTCATCATAGGCGCCGAGTTCAAGAAACGCATTCCCTTTGTTGAATCCGGCATCCGTGTTTGACGGATCGATCGCAAAAGCCTTGGCGAATTTCTCAACAGCGTCTCTCGGGCGGGAAAGTGATAAAAGGACAAGACCCCAGTTGTACCAGGCATCACTGTCACCCGGGTTGATGCGGACTGCCTGTTCATAAGCATCCATGGACTCATAGACACGGCCGAGACTCTGAAGCGTCACGCCTTTGTTGTACCAGGCATCACCGTTTCCCGGATTCTTTTCAAGAATGGCTTCGTATTCTTTGAGGGCTTTCTCATTTTCATGAAGAACCGTCAGCATATATGCATTGTCAACAAACTGTTCTTTGCCCTGCTCATCAGTTTCCGGCACACCGGCTGCATTATTCTGCACAACGTCTTTGTCGGTAATTTCTGCCATAATCTCAGTCACTCGGTCTGTTTTCTCCTGAAACACACTTTACTTTTATTTAAATGTCCCTCAGGAATGATATCATTCACGGTATATATTTTACAGGATATGGTTCCCGGAAATACGATTTTCAGGAAATGATTTCCCGGAATATGTTTTTTCGGGGGTATGTTTTTTCCGGGGGTATGATTTTCCGGGATATGTTTTTCCCGGATATGATTTTTCAGGCTATGACCCGCAGAATATGTCTCTCTGAATCAATCTATAAATATTTTATCGGAAGACATTCAGAAAAATCCGACTCAGCCGATAATGATTTCTGACCCGGCACAGGATCGCTCCGGAAGCGTCCTTTCCATTGTTTCCCGCAGCGCCGTGCGGAATCCTTCGGATCCGATCTTCAGTATCTCTTCGCCTGAAAGGATATCCCAGCCGTCCGACAGCGCTTCCCTGATGTGTTTTCCGAGAGCGATCTCCGTTCCTGTCTTGTCACGGATCACGCTTTCAGGCGTCCTGTAACGTCTCGGGATCTCTGCGATGTAGCATCCGTTCCTGATAAAGATCGAATAAGTGTCGCCGGCGGCGACGTATTTTTCGCGGAAGGCGTCACTGTTCGGATGAGCGGAAACGGGCGGTCCGTCTTTGACGCGGACGGGCGGCAGAAGGCCGGAGAGAAGCTCGATCAGGATGACGCACTCTTCGTCATCACCATATGAAAGCGTCCTGATGACTTTGAAATCATTGTTTTCAAGCGTTTCCCTGACGGAATTTTCCATCCTGAAAAGCTGGGGATAAAGCGTATCGTCCGCTTTCTTCGGAGACCGGAAACGGATCGCTGTAAAATATGTGCCGCGTTTTTCAAAGACGGACAGGATCTCTTCATCAGAATACGGAAGCGTTTTTTCTCTGAAGAAGAACGACACGTCCGGGCGGCGGATAAACGCGCGGGCATGATCCGCCAGTTTCATGAATCTGTCGAGCGAGAGCGCGGCGGAGACATTGCGCCCCGGATCTGTCGGATCGATCATCACCAGCGGATCGTCAAAGGAAACGTTTCCGTGATCCATGATGTCGATAAAAACACCGGGCTTCCATTGAGCGGCAGCCTTGATTACCTCATCGAAAGAACCGTAAAAGATCACGAGCAGTTCTGAAGCATAACCGGAAAAACCTCTGTTCCGGACTTCCGATCCGTAAACGCCTGCGCCTTTCATGAACTGTTTGAGCAGAAGAACATCGTCTTCCCGCCCGGCGATCCTTTCTTTGATGAACCTGCAGTGGAAAGGCGTCCTGTCAACGGCCGACTTGATGCAGGACGCATCCGGCACGCGGAAACACGGCACAAGATCGATCTCAAAACCATATTTCCTGATGTGGATGTACGGGTGTTCGGAATGACGGTCTTCCCGGTGATCGGCCGTTTCCGCAAGCTTTTCGGCGATCGCGCATCCGCGGACGGTGAGCTCTTCTTTGGAAAGCGTCTCCGGAAATGTAATGAATATGTCGATATCGTGATTTCCGCGAAGCCACGTCGAACGCGCCGCCGATCCGACAGGAACCGGATACACTTCCGTCTCGCCGAGTCCGGCTGCTGCCTCTGCGACTTCCTTCAGGAGGCGTTCGCGGGCTTCTTCAAGCCTTGCTCTCTCCGCCGGATGCGGTTTCACAGCATCCAGGACTGCCTTTTTGACTGATGAGACCTCATCCGCTTTTAAATCATATGATGAAATGAGCGCATCCGGATCATAACCGCCGGATCTCCGGGCCGCTTTTGATGATCTGTGATATTTCATAAAATACACCGATGGATATCATTCAGATTCTGTCTTTTTCTGTCGGATAAGGATATTGGATATTTTAAATATGTTTACTCTTTTGAAACATCATTGACACTGACCGCCGGAAAAGCGCAGCAGCACAGACTGCCGTACGATCTGCGGTTTTCCGGAAATATACATGAGGCATATTATGAGAGTTCTGATCATCGGCGGTTTTCTCGGGAGCGGGAAAACGACGACCATTCTTAAACTGACATCCTGCATCATTTCAAAAGGACTGAGACCGGCCGTTCTCACCAATGAGATCGGCGAGATCGGCGTTGACGGCGAAACGCTCGGGACATCCGGTATCGCGACGCGCGAACTGACAAACGGATGCATCTGCTGTACATTGAAATACAGTCTCCATGAAGCGATCCGGGAGATCGAGGAGACTTATCATCCGGATATCCTTCTGATCGAGCCGACAGGGATCGCCCTGCCGCATCAGATCCGCGACGAGATCGCAGAAGCGAACATCATGATGACTTTTGCGCCGATCGTGACGATCGCAGACGCCTCGCGCCTCCACGCCGTCAAAGGTCAGGTCCCGGCTTTCATGTCGGCTCAGCTTCAGGAAGCCGATCTGATCGCGATCAACAAGACCGATGCCGTCTCCCCGGAACTGCTGGCCCGCGTTGAAGAGATGCTCCGGAAAACAAACCCCGATGCTTATCTTTTCAGAATGTCCGCCCGGGAAAACAGTCAGGACATCGATCGTCTTTATGACATCGTTCTGGCGCCGGCATCCGCTCTGAAAAACAAAAAAGACGATATCGTCAGCGAAGCCCGCACACGCGTCAATTCCGTCGAATTCTCAAATGTGTCATCCGCCGCCGTCGCCTTCAAAGTCAGAGGCGTGACAGATCCGGAAAAAACAGGATCCCTTCTCTCCGGCATGATCAGCCTGATCGCAAAGTCCGCCGCAGAACTGAACAAAGAATTCGTCGGCCACATCAAAACGTCCCTCTCTGCCGGCGACACGCTCATCCGCGTCAGCCGGACATCCGCCGATGACTGTTCCCAAAGCATCGAATATCTTCCGAGAGAAAACAAAGATCCCGATGAAAACGAAAGAGAAAATGAAAACGACACTGCCCCAAAGACCGGCGCCTCAGACAAAACCGACAGCGCCTCTGAAAAATTCATCTGCATGGCAGCCGTCACGAACGTCCCCGAAGACAGACTTCAGAAGATCACTGAATGCGCCGCCGGGCTTTTCCTGGCGGTATCCGGCCTTGAATACGAACCGATCGGCGGCCATCATCATCACTGCCATCACGACGATGATGACTGTCACGGCGACTGCGATCATGATCACTGCGGACACGAACACTGCGACCACGAACACGGATACTGCACGCACGATCATGATGACTGACATGACTTCATGTGTGACAGTTGTGTGTGACAGTTGTGTGTGACAGTTGTGTGTGACAGTCGTGTGTGACAGTCGTGTGTGACAGTTGTGTGTGACAGTTGTGTGTGACAGTTGTGTGTGACAGTTGTGTGTGACAGTTGTGTGTGACAGTCGCGTGTGACAGTTGTGTGTGACAGTCGCGTGTGACAGTTGTGCGTGACAGTTATGTGTGACAGTTATGTGTGACAGTTATGTGTGACAGTCGCGTGTGACAGTTGTGCGTGACAGTTATGTGTGACAGTTATGTGTGACAGTCGCGTGTAACAGTCGTGTGTAACAGTCGTGTGCGACAGTCGTGTGTGACAGTTGTGTGTGAAATTCCTTCCGGCATCTGCATGACGGCCGGGAACGCACATAATATGACGGATACTGCTTCTGTATGTGAAAATGTGGTGCCGTCCGGATGTTGATGTAACGCCGATTATTTATAGAATCAGAAAGTATGAACTGTGTATTTTTTCAGAACTGTCATTCGGAAACGTCATCTTTCTGCCGCAGGAATGAGCTGAGCAGAGCAGGATCGACATTTTTATTTCCGTTCTCAGTTTGAGGTTTTTGATATGATCTCATGTCCAATTCTTCCGGATGTCCAGGCGAACAGGCCTGCCGTCCCCATCAATCTGACACGCGTCGGTGTCACGGACGTTAAAAAACTCGTGATCCTGAAAAGAGAAAACAGGGATCCGGTCACGCTGACGGCTGTCTTTGACATTTTTGTGGACCTGCCTGCCGACAGGAAAGGTTCCAATCTTTCCAGAAATCTGGAAGCGATCGATGAAACGCTGACCGAGACGTTTAAAATGACGTCTTACGATGTCGAAAATATATGCGGTTTCGTTGCCGAAAATCTTCTGAGGCATCATGAATATGCAGGCCGCGCGGAAGTCCGCATGAGAAGCGAATACGTCCTCGACAGAAGATCCCCGGTGACCGGGATCTCCAGAGAACAGTTCATCAACATCTTCTCGGAAGCCGTTGCGGAGCGCGGTACCGGTCAGGATCATCTGATCAGAAAAACGGTCGGCGCCGAAGTCATGGGAATGACCGCCTGCCCGTGCGCCCAGTCGATGATGGCAGAAACCGCCGAAAACAAACTCCGGGAACTCGGCGTTGAAGAAGAAAAGATCCGCATCTTCATGGAAAACGTCCCGATGGCCACGCACAACCAGCGCGGCAGAGGCCTCATCTCTGTCAGGACGACCGACGTCAAGGCGTCTCTTCTCGAAAGGATCATCCGCGTCATCGAGGAATCGATGAGCTCCGACATCTTCGAAGTCCTCAAAAGAGTCGACGAACGCGAAGTCGTCGAACACGCCCACAAAAACCCGAAATTCGTAGAAGACTGCGTCCGCACGATGGCCAAAAAGATCGTCGACAGCTTCCCCGAACTCTCCGACGATTCGTTCGTGACGATCAGACAGATCAACGAAGAAAGCATCCACAGACACAACGCTTTCGCCGAAAGGATCGCCGAACTCGGCGATATCCGCGCTGAACTCAGGAACAACGCATAACTGCATAAGATCAATACAATAACTGCATAAGATGAAGGATCCGGAAATCAGTCCTCATCGAGGCATTCCTGCCTTTTTATGTTTATTTCAGATACCGATAAAAACCGAATGTAAAAGAGGTGACACAATGGAAGACGAAACAGAAGCATTTGACCGCAACGGACAGATGATCAAAGTCGGCGATGTCGTCAAATACATCAACACGACAACGATCGGAACAGTGACCGAGATCATGAGGGATGAAGAAGGTGTCTGGGCCCTTCTCGACACGACCGACCTGTATTATCTGACGCTGATGCTGGAACTGACGGATGAAAAACCGCCGGCGAAAGAGAGCGGCTTCGGAAAGAACGCTGAAGAAGACATCCAGGAGAAACTGAGACGCCGCGAAGAAGCCGTCAGCTCCTTCTCAGGCGAGAACATCGACGGACCGGGCGGCGCAGGCTGACCGCGCCGTCCTGAAAAAAGTCCCTGCAGAACTTTTCCGCAGGGACTTTTTTTCATAACTGACATGATCTTCTCCGGCAGGAAGATGCCGGCCGGATTTCCGATGATCTCTTTTCCGGAAACCGTCTTTTCTGAAGATCATCTTTTCTGAAACCCGTCTTTTCCGGAAACCGTCTTTTCTGAAACCCGTCTTTTCCGGAAACCGTCTTTTCTGAAACCCGTCTTTTCTGAAGATCATCTTTTCGGAAAAACTCTTTTTAGCAGACATTCTCTGTTAATGTCATGTATCATTTGGTCCTCTTTTTTTCCGAAGATGAAATGTATCGTTATCCCGAAGTCCGCGCGAACTGTCAGAAGATGGTATCTCTTCTCGAAGAGATCACATCGTCATCAAAAAACAATGAAAACGGGATCACGTCGGAAGTCTGTTTTATCGAAGACCTGTCTGAAAAAGAAACGACGGATCTGCTCGAATCGCTCCGCATCCTGAGCCGGAAACGTGCGATCGGCATCGTCACGAAAGAAGGAAGCGGCCCGCTTCCGATCTCAAGGAGCAAGCAGCCCGGAAGAGCCGGTTTCCTCGTCTGCTATGAGACCGCCCCTAAAAGCAGCAGATCCGAAAAAACGCCCGTTGCCGTCTATCCGCACCTGATCAACAAAAAAAGGATCGATGTCCTGCCGTATCTGTCACAGCTCAGCTCTTCCGGCATCGTCGATCCGGAAAACGCAGACGGCGGCCATCTGACAGAAGCCGATATCGCCAGGATGATCTCGACATTTCCCGACATCATCGAAGAAGGTCTCACGTTCGAAGCCCTCGAAGTCGAAGTCAGAGGCGGCCGCATCGATGCGGTCTTCCGTGACGCGGAAGGACGCCCGCTTCTTGTCGAGATCGAGATCTACGCCCGGTCGATCGCCGTCGAACAGGTCCTCAAATTCAAGACAGCCTATGCTGAAGAACACCGGATCCGCCCCGAAGACATAAGGATCGCCATCGTCTGCGGCAGGATCAAAGACAGCACGCTCCGGGC
>JAGAEB010000184.1 GCA_017613335.1 Methanosarcinaceae archaeon | reverse complement strand
TCGGCATTCTCCCGCATACGAATGCGGGTATACTCTCTTTTGATGAACTCGGAAAACTCGGCCCGTACAACGCCGGAATGGGTCTCATGCTGGAGACGACGGCGCCGGCCGGACGCATCCGCGCGCACAGGGACTGTCCCGGGAAAGTCCCGGCGGTGCGCCTTGAAGTGATCCGGAACGCCGGCAGGCTGAAGATCCCGTTCACGACAGGTCTTCTGATCGGGATCGGTGAGACTGTTCAGGACCGCGAGGAATCGCTGGAAGAGATCGCTGCGCTTCACCGGAGGTACGGCCACATCCAGGAAGTCATCATCCAGAATTTCACGCCGGGGAAAAGAGCGGATCTGTCAGGCATGGGCCCGGGCATCTCCCGGGGACCGTCTCTTCAGGAAATGAAGGATGTCATCTCAAAAGCCGCCGGGATCCTGCCGCCGGATGTCGCTGTCCAGGTCGCCCCTAATCTCATCGATCCTGTCGGCCTCCTCCGCCTCGGTGTCACAGACCTCGGCGGCATCTCGCCGCTGACGATCGATCACATCAATCCGGAATCCGCCTGGCCCGACATCGAAAAACTCAGAAAAGAAATCGAAGCGGCCGGCTGCCGTCTCCGCGAAAGACTGCCTGTCCATGCCGTCATGGTCAGAAAAGGCATGTACGGCGAAAAAACAAAAGAGCTCATTCTCAGACTTTCCGACGAAGAAGGCTTCCGCCGGATCCGATATGTCTGACGGCGACGGTTTTTCGATCAACTCCGCCGGTTTTATTTTTCAGAATGATTTCCGGCGGCTTTCTTTTTCGGATTATTTTCCGGCGGCTTTCTTTTCTGATTATTTTCCGGCGGCTTTCTTTTTCCGATTTTCCGGAATTTTTCCGCCGGCTTTTCATGATCCTGTTCCGGACGCCGCCGGTTTCCTGTCCCGGTCGGATATTCCTTTCGTCAGGATTTTCCGAATCTTTCTTCGATCTGTCCGGCCACGAATCTGCCGATATCTTTTTCGGGAACGCGGATGACCTCTGCGCCGTCCTTTTCCGTCACATAGGTCTCTTTTTCTTCTGAAACGGTCTTCGTTTTTTTCTGTTCTTCACTGAAATAATGTCTCAGAACGGCCGAGACGATCTCGGAATTGTTCTTCCCTGAAATCTCCGAGATCTCTTTGATAAACAGGCGTGTCTCCGGATTCAGAGAGACTGTCAGCGGCACTTTCCGCGGCCGGGACGATCTCCCGTATCCTGCGGCCTGTTTTTTGTCATCATCCGGGAAAAGCTGACTGAAAAATGATTCTGTCTGACCGTTCTTTGAATATGTTTCCCATCTGCCGTCATATTCCGAAAGGATCGTCTGGACAGCGTTGCTGACAGATGAAAACTCACCATCATTTACAGTCGATTCCGTCAGGTACAGAAGGTGGGGATCAACGGCGATCGACAGATTTGCTTTTCTCCGATTTATCTCAACCATGAAAAAATTAAATTTTATTTTCTGTATTTAGTAAAAATTGTTGTTTTTGTAAGTATCGCAGCACGAATGCCGCAGGAAAATACAATCGTATTATTCTTTCCGGGGAAACACCCGAAAACTGCCGTCTTCTGCGTATGCATTTTTCCGCCGTATCCTCTTCCGGCCGGATCCGGAAATACCCGGGGAAAAAAATCATAAAAAAGAATCGCGGCCGCGTCATCCGGACTCTTTGCGGCCGCGCAGGCTCTGACAGGCCTGTCCTTCGTCTTATTGTCTTCAGGTCTCATGCGGGACGATCGCACGTTCGTCTTTTCCGCCGGTCAGAGGACTGCTTCTTTAAGTCTTCTGAAGTTTTCGACGAAAAGATCCTGACTTCCGCCGGAGAGCGGAATGACATCGAAGTGATATTTGTCTGCGAATCTTTTGATGTTCTCTTCGACGTTTTTCGTATAATGGAGACCCGTTTCCAGATTCCCGACATGTTTGTAGTTGCATTCATCGAACATGAACTGATTCATTTCATACATTTCTTCTTCGGTCAGACCCTTTCTGTCCCGGCTGTATTCGAAGAATTCTTCCGTTGTTGCGGCGTACATCGGCGTAAAGATGAATGTTCCTTCACCGTGGAAACTTTTCAGAAGTGACAGATACGGTCCTCTGCCGCCGATCGTGGCACCGATGCAGTCGTCGACGACTTCATTGTCATAATCCCTCAGGACCATGACCGGGCAGTCCGCTGTCGAACATTCGCTTTCGACTTTTCCGAGGACGTTTCCGCAGAGGCCGTAAAAGAGCATGATGCCGTTTACTTTTTCAGAAAAGGCGCGGATATTTTCATAAACGGCTTCTTTCAGGGTCTTCGGGATCTCATGAAGACCGAGTTCCAGCTCCCACACGACAAGAGAAAATCCCGCATCATCCTGTCCCGCTGCCGAAGACTGTTCCGGCATTGATCCACCCTGTCCGGCCGGCGTTCTGTCTTTCAGAGATGAGACATCCGGAACGACTGTATATTTTATGCCGAGCTCATCGAATTTTTCAGTCAGACCGGCCTGCTCGCCGTTTCCGATGACTGTGATCTCCCTGATTCCGGGATCCGTCTCCGCCAGATAGACGATCTCATCTTCAAGCATTCTGCAGGCGAGGATTCCTATCGATTTCATGCCTTCTTATATGTGTTTTTCTGTTATATTCTTATCCGGTCACAATTTCCTGTCACGCGGTCCGGAAATCCCGGACATTTCCCCGGTCTTCCGCCGCCTGTTTTTTGGTCCCTTTCATTTTTCGTTTTACCGATGCTTTTCAGCATCCTGTTTTCCGGCTGTTTTCATCTCCTCTGTGTCAGGCTATGGTATGACATACTTATTTATATCATTCTTTCAGTTCTCTTTACGCATTCTCATCACTCAACCTTCTCATCATTCAACCTTCTCATCACGCAATCCTTCTCATCACGCAATCCTTCCCATCACGCAATCCTTCTCATCACTCAAACATCATCCGGGAGTTTTTTCATGTTCGGTTATTTCAGAGACGGCGACCGCAGATTCCGCGGTGAGATCTGCGACGGCATTGTCATTCCTGATCCTGAATACATCGATGTCGACGATGAATACGATCTTTCCGCGCTTCAGATCCTGCCGCCGTCCGTTCCGACGAAGATTGTCTGTGCCGGTCTGAATTACATCGACCATGCCGCAGAACTCGGCATGGAACTCCCGACAGAGCCGCTCATTTTCCTGAAACCGCCGTCTGCGCTCATCGGACACGGGGATGCGATCGTCTGCCCGCCTGAAAGCAGCCGCGTCGATTACGAAGCGGAACTGGGCATCATCATCGGAAAACGCATTCACGGGCTGACGCCGGAAGAGATTGAAAACGATGAAGACATCATCGAAGGCTTTACCTGCTTCAATGACGTCACCGCCCGCGACATCCAGAAGCGCGAAGGTCAGTGGACGCGTGCCAAAGGCTATGACACCTTTGCGCCGGCCGGTCCTTTTGCCGTCACGCCCGCCGATCTTGATGATGCGCATCTCGACCCGGAAAATCTCCGGATAAGATCTTTCGTCAACAACGAAGTCAGACAGGATTCATCGACGAGCGGATTCATCTTCAGCATCCCTGAACTCATTTCCGCCATATCGAAGATCATGACGCTTGAAAAAGGAGACATCATCGCCACAGGAACGCCGCCCGGTATCGGCCAGATCGTCCCGGGAGATGTCGTCGACATCGACATCCGGGGGATCGGCAGACTCAGCAGCCGCGTCGTCTGAACGATCCTTCTCACAGGAATCCTGCTTTTCCGCTTTCCGGATTCTGCCTTCCCGGTCAGAAGATTCCGGAATTTTCCGCTTCATCCGACAGACAAAATCACAAAACCGATCACAGGAATAAAGGAGATATAAGGAGATATCAAAATGCTTTTCGAACAGGCCGTCTCAGAACTCGATCTTCTTCAGCGTCACCTCGCCGTCCTTAAAGTCGTTGCCGCCAGAGGTCCTATCGGCATCCTCAAACTTTCCGATGCGACCGGCATGGAAGTCCACAAGATCAGATATTCTCTCCGCATCCTTGAACAGAACGGTCTCATCAGACCGTCACAGCAGGGCGCCGTCCTCGGTGACAACTACACAGGATTCATGGAAACAATGGAACAGAATTTCCGCAATCTTGAAAACATCCTCCGCACCGTTGAAGAACAGGGAAAACAGATTGAAGAACAATGATCCGGTCTTTCCGGATATGAGGGAAACGGTCTATGAGGCTGTTTCTCTTTTTACATCTTTTTGCATCTGTTTTTTCTGCCTGTCTTTTTTCCGCCCGGTTTTCCCTGTCTTTTTTTCTTCTGTTTTTCTTCCTGTCCTTTTCCGCCCTTTTTTTCAGCCTGTCCTTTTTTCGCCCTTTTTTTCAGCCTGTCCTTTTTCCGCCCTCTCTTTCTGCCTGCCCTTTTTTCCGCCTGTTTTTCTGTCTGTCCTTTTCCGCCTGCCTTTTTTCACGGAGCCGGACCGATGTCTCCTTTTCCGGCCTGCCGCCTGCCGCCTGCCGTCACAATATTTATTACGGAATATCCTGAAATTACGCCAAAAGAAGGCAAAATCATGACTGATCCTGATAATATTTCCCGTCCGGATTTTCTCTCTGAGGAATCGCTTCTCGCGCTCGCGCGGAAAGTCGCCGAAGGGACCAAGAAAGCCGTCGACACGATCATCGGAAAAGAAGAAGCGGATGACTTCATGTTCATCGGAGCGGACGGTACGGACACGAAGCGGATCGATCTCATCGCCGAGAACGAGGCGATCCGCCTGTTCGAGGAATTCGGCCATCCGATGCGCATCATCAGCGAAGAGATCGGTGAAAAGATCATCGGCGAAGACCCGGAATTTTCCGTCATCCTCGATCCGCTCGACGGGACGAACAACGCCGTCACGGGCATCCCGTTCTACAGCATCTCGATCGCTTTTGCAAAACCAGATCTGACGGACATTTTCTGCGGCTACATCCGGAATCTTGCCAACGGGGACGAATTTTTCGCCTATGAAGGAAAAGGCGCCCTGATGAACGGCGAAAAGATCAGGTCATCCTCTGTCTCGCTCATCAAAGAACTCACGATAAGCGCCTACGGCTACCGCCACGACAAAGACCGGGCGGGAAAGATCTGCTCGCGCGTGCGCAAGATCCGCATCCTCGGCAGCGTTGCCCTGGAACTGTCCTATGTCGCCGCAGGCAAGATCGACGCCTTCATCGATGTCAGGAGCGCTCTGCGTCTTGTCGACATCGCTGCCGGACAGCTCATCGTCAGAGAAGCCGGCGGCAGCGTTTCCGACGGATTCGGCTGCAACCTGGCGCTTCCGGACAATCTCGTCAAGCCGGTCAATCTGGTCGCCTCAAACGGCGTCGTCCATCAGGACATCCTCGACCTCATCTCCTATGACGAGATCCCCTGCCGCAGTGAACTTTACTATTACAAAGGAAAAGTCTCCAAGATCGCCGTCGTTTCCAGATGCGACAACAAAGACGCGCTTGACATGGTCAGAAAGATCGTCGATACGTTCGGCGATCAGGTCGACGTCGTCCTGTCCTCCTCGCCGGCCAGACTGCTCGGCATGGATGAACGCGGCATTTCCGTCTCGAAGATGGAAGAAGAACACGTCGATCTTGTCATTTCCATCGGCGGCGACGGCACGATCCTGCGCAACATCGCCAAGATGAAAAAACCGATCCCGATCATCGGCATCCACATGGGAACAGTCGGCTTCCTCGCCGATGTCGACCCGGAAAACGCGATCGATGTCATCAGCCATCTCATCCGCGGCTTCGTCTATGACGAAAGACCGCGCCTCGAACTTTCCGTCAACGGCCGGTTCGTCCAGAATTCCATCAATGAAGTCGTGGCGATCTCATCTCTTCAGGCCAAGATCATCACCTTCGAGATCTTCGTCAACGGAACGCTCCTCAACGAAGTCCGCGCCGACGGCATCGTCTTTGCCACGCCGACAGGATCGACGGCCTATGCCATGAGCGCCGGCGGCCCGATCATTTCCCCGGACGTCGACGCCGTCGAGATCGTTCCGCTCGCGCCGTTCAAACTGTCCTCGCGCCCCTGGATCATCCCGTTCGACAACGAGATCACCATCCGCGTCAAGGAAAGCAAAAAAACCGCCGTCCTCGTCGTGGACGGAAAAACGGTCCTCAGCGACATCTCAACGGAAGAAAACCCCGTCGATCGCCACATCACCGGAAACGACGTCGTCACGATCCGCCGCTCCCGTTACCCGGCCCGCTTCGTCAGAGTCTCCGACGCGATCTTTTTCGACAAGGTCCACCGGAAACTCCAATAAGATCCGTCTGTACTGTCTGCACCGCCTGCACTGTCTGCACCGCCTGCACTGTCTGCACCGCCTGCACTGTCTGCACCGCCTGCACTGTCTGCACCGCCTGCACTGTCTGCACCGCCTGCACTGTCTGCACCGCCTGCACTGTCTGC
>JAGAEB010000183.1 GCA_017613335.1 Methanosarcinaceae archaeon | reverse complement strand
CTGATCGGATGAAGGACGTACGTTACATCATTCGTTTTGGGTCTCTGCATATTCTCGAAATGGATCCTGTCGCAGGTCAGCGTGAACGGCATGACCTGACTGTAACCGAGACCTGTCATCGTCTCGCAGCACATGATCCTGGTCCGCGACTGTCTGTGGGATTTTCCGACGGTGTATGTCTCAGGCAGGCACGGGGCGATCGCGGCGTAACCGTATCCGATCGCGACATCTTCGATGATGTCGGCGTTGTGCATGATGTCCGGACGGTACGCCGGGATGAGGACATCGAAAACGACGTCATCGGAAACAGCGCCTTTGATGCCGGCATCACGGCTGCCTGTCCTGTATGAGACGTCATGTCCCATTTTTCTCAGAGCCTTGACGACTTCATCAGGCGTGATCGTTGAAATGCCTGAGAGGTCTTTTATTTCTTTCATCGTTACGGTGCGGGAAACCGGGGTCAGATCCGGCGTCTTCCTGACGGATCCGTCCGGATAGGTGATCGTCACAGTCTCCGGCTTTCCGCCTCTTTCGGCAAGAGCCGCTGCGACGATGTTGAGCGCCATATAGACTTCTTTGGCCGTTCCCGTCACATCAATGAAAATGTCTGTCGTGCTCTCGGTCACGGACGTCAGCGTGCCGTTGATGATCGGCGGGAATGAAAGGACGTCTCCTTTGGCATCTTTGATGATCGGATATTCTTTCATGTCCTTGACGAGATGCGCATATCTGACGCCTTTTGCGTGTTTTTCAAGGATCTCCGTCATGGTCATCTTCTCGGTATGATCCAGCGGAACGAACGCATAGGACGGTTTTTCAGTTCCGTAGGTGAACGGCGGCTGAATGCGTTTCATATCATGGACGCCGATGGAGACTTTTTTACGGTCGCGGCCGAGCGCCCAGTGGAGGTCTTCCTGAAGATCCATGATCGCCTTGATGCTGTCGGAGTCGAATTTAAGTCCGCGGACGACGGCGCAGCCGAGAACGGGTCTCACTTTAAGAACGTCTTCCGACACGGAAATTTTTACGGATCCTTCGGCAACGTCGTATCTTTTCAGACCGGGCTCCCTGCCCATGAATGCTTTGATCGCCCTTGAAACGCCTTCGACGCTGTAAAGATCCGGTCTGTTCGGGAAAAATTCCAGATCGACAGATTCTTCTTCGACTCTCTCAACTTCGGCACCGATCATCGAAATGTTGTCGATGACCGTTTTTCTGTCCATTCCGGACAGTTTTTCCAGATCTTTGTAATTGACAGTAATAACCGGCATGATATGATTTCCTGTATGCTTTCGTGTATTCATTTCTCCCGGCTTTCCGGCTTCTGTTTCCGTCCGGTCCGGGTCCGTTATGAATGATGACTGTATGAATATGAACAAATAATCGGTATAAAATGAATGAGGCGTATAAATAGTTATATTTCCGGAAAATCCGGAAGACTTCCGGATCGGTTTTCTGAAACGGCTTTATTCCAGAGCTTTTTCCAGGCATTCGTCTACAAACATATCATACACTTTGTCGATGATCGTCTCAAGGTTGACGATATCTTCGCGGTTGTAGGCGAGGAGCGTTTCGAGCGCTTTTTGGTCTTTCCTGTTTCTGTACCTGTTCCAGAGGCGGACGGCTTCGAATCCGTCAACGCCCGCGACTTCGTCGGGACGGATGATGCCGAGATTTTTTTCAATGAGCTTGAGTCCGCCCTTAAAGCCGATACGGTTGAGGGGATATCTGAGGTCGATGTGGAAATGCGTCTCTTTGAAAGACAGTTCCGGGAATTCCTGCTCGATAAAAGGCAGATCGAAGCAGGCGCCGTTGTATGTGATGAGCATTTTGTACTGCGAGAGGACTTCGGGGACTTCATCAAGGTCGATCCCTCTGACAAACGTCCTGGCTTCTTTTCCGTCATAAACGCCGACGACCGTGATCCGGCTGTCACGGCCGAGACCTGTCGTTTCAATATCCACGAAGGCGGCATCGTCCGCAAATTCCGGATAGGCGCGCCAGTGTTCGTTTGACGGCATCCCCCGGACGAAATAAAGATGATCCTCATCATCGAGCGCTTCTTCCGAACGGGCAATGCCTGCGGCGAGCGCCGATTTTTTCGCAGGTGTCAGCGGAAGCTCCGGGAGATATGAAGACGCTTCGTCCCACGAGAGGATACCGGCATTCCAGATCTTCTTTTCATAAGTCCTGCTGAGGCCGTCCATCTGGACATAAGAGTTTTTCAGGATTGAACGGGGTCTGATCATGATATCATAAATCCTGTTTTTTCGTATTCTGTTTTTTCATATTCTGTTTTTGTATTCTTTTTTCCGTTCCGGTCTTCTTCCATTTCCGGTCTTTCTGTTCCCGGTCTGTTTCATTCCTGTCTTCTTTCATTTCCGGTCTTTCTGTTCCCGGCGGCTCAGTTCGTCGCAGAACCGGATGCAGCCGCACATCGAACGCCCCAGCATGACCGGCCTGATGCTTTTGACTTTTCCGTCACCGATCTCCATCATGATCATGGACGGATCGGAAAGCCGCGGCCGGGTCGGGGATCCCGGGCAGATCAGGTATTTCCCGTCATACGAATCGATCACGGGGCAGTGGATGTGGCCGAAGATAAGAATGTCTGCGTTCATCTGCTTCAGGAGATACCAGCGGGCCGTATTTTCATCGAACGAACGTCCGGCTTCATGGATGACGCCGATCCTGAGTCCTTCTTCTTCCAGGATCATCTTTTCCGGGAGCAGCCGGGCGAGTTCGGCGGGATCGCAGTTGCCGCAGACGGCTCTGAACTGAATGCCTTCGCCGTCGCAAAGGGATTTCAGGGCGCGGAAAGCTTCCGCAGACGAGAAATCACCGGCATGGATGACCATGTCCGGACGATTCGCCGCAGCGTCTTTTCCGGCTTTTTCCGGATCAGGCCTGATGACTGAAGAAATGTTCTTCGGGATCTCTGAATTTTTAAAGTGGGTATCCGACATGATCAGAATTTTCATGATCTTCTCCTCTGATGCATATGATTATTTTTCCGTTTCTTTATCCGGTCTCATGCTTTCCGGCGTTCTGAATCGCGTTTCGTCATATCATATTCTTCGCCGTCGAAGATGTCGTCGATCGTTTCGTCTTCATCTTCCTCATCGGGCAGCGTTCCTCTTTTCGGATCTTCAACGGTGTCATCGTTTTCATCGCTGCTGACGATACTGTTTTTCGCTCTGACGTCATAGCCGGCGCCGGTCAGGAATCTGCCGCGGCCGCGTGACACGACGATTTCCCCGTCCTGCTGGATGAGTTCGCCGCGGGAGAAGGTCATGGCCGGAAAAACGGCTTCCATGCCTTCGAACGGCGTCCATTCGCATTTGGTATGGAGGCGGTCGGCTCTGATCTTTGTGACATTCTTCGGGTCGAAAAGGATCAGGTCGGCATCATATCCGACGGCGAGCATGCCTTTTCCGTGTCTTTCAAGATCGAAGATGCGCGCCGGATTCCGGCTCGTCGTTTCGATGACTCTTTCAAGAGAGATGAGATTCCGGCGGACGGCCTGAAGCATGAGCGGCATCAGGGTCTCGACACCCGGGATCCCGGACGGCGCTTTTTTGACGGGGACGTCTTTTTCGTAGGCCCGGTGCGGTGCGTGATCGGAGGCGACGACATTGACAAGGCCGGACGTGAGCGCTTTCATCATGTATTCCGCAGACTGAGGGCTTCTGACAGGCGGATTCATTTTGACGTAACTGCCGAGGCGGGCGCAGTCACGGGTCGAGAGGAAAAGATGGTGCGGCGTCACTTCGGAAGTCAGACGCGGCTTTCCGAGGGGATATTCGTCTGATTTCGTCCGGGCGCGTTCTTCTTCGAGAAGGGCGACGGATTCCGGCGCGCTCGTGTGGCATATATGGACGCGGCAGCCGGCTTTCCGGTAAGCATCAAGGCAGTTTTTCACGGCGGTTGCTTCGCATTCATTCGGCCGGATCCTCGAATGGACATCCGGATCATTGTCGTATTTCAGCAGCTCTTCGTTCCTGAGACGGATCTCATCATCTTCAGCGTGGACCGTCGCCGTCGCATCCAGTTTCGCAATGACTTTGAACGCTTTCTCAAGCGTCTCCTGATCGACGCTGTGACCGCCCGTCGACAGCCCCATAAAGATCTCGCCGAAAGCGACAGCGCCTTCCTTCCACAATTCGGGAAGCCTGTCGATATTATTGAAAACACCGCCGTTGATACCGTAATCAACGATACTGCGGCGTTCTGCGAGTTTTCTTTTGATGATGAATGATTCTCTGTCCGTCACGGCCGGGACCGTGTTCGGCTGTTCAAGGACCGTTGTAATGCCGCCGCAGGCGGCGGAACATGATCCGGAATACCAGTCTTCCTTGTAATTCGCGCCGGGATCCCTGAAATGGACATGGACGTCAATGCCCGCCGGGATCGCCGCCATCTGATGCCCGTCAATGACACGGTCGACCGCAGAAACTTCACAGCTCTTCGCAATGCGGACGAATTTCCCGTTTTCGATCAGGATCTCCGCATTTTCGAGGCGGCCTTCCCGAAGGATCCGGACGTTTCTGATTAAAACATTCGGCATATTCTGTAACATGACAGGAAAAACGCCGTCATAGATAATAAAATGATTTTCACGGCGCTGCCCTGCATCGTCCCGCTTCCGGCCTATCTGTTTTCCCGGGCGCCGGATCCGATAAAAAAAGCCTGCCCGGATCCGCATTTGCGGACCCGCGCAGGCATTCGTTTTTCCGGATTTCCGTATGTTGTCATTTTTTCATTTTTTTTTGCTGATGTCATTTTTTATTTTTTGCTGATGTCGTTTTTCATTTTTTGCTGATAGCG
>JAGAEB010000182.1 GCA_017613335.1 Methanosarcinaceae archaeon | reverse complement strand
TGAAAAATAACGAAAGAAAAGAGCCGGAAAAACAACCGAAAAAAGGATTAAAATGCCTGATCCCCGAACGGGGATCAGGCATTCTGTTTTTATGGATATATCATGAATCGATCGGAGAAATCACCGGTCATTTCGTCTGTGCATTTTCACTCACGACTTCGTCGTAGAAAGTGAAATCGAAGATCTGATCTTCGGTCAGTTTTTTGGTGATGAGGCCGCTCTCGTACTGGGAATCAGAGTAAGAGACGACGGCGTCTGCGATGATGTGCGGGTCAGTGATCCAGCTGCCGTCCCATTCGTTCATGGATTTGACGGAAACGGATTCCGTGTCGCCTGTCTTTTTTGCGTAAATCTTTGCGGACTCGTTGACGTTTTTGTTGACATAATCGGTCGCGTCGATGTGGATGCGGACGAGCTCTTTGACGACCTCGGGGTGTTCCCTGATCAGTTTTCCGTTGACGGCAAGGACACAGCACGGGTGGTCGGGGTTCATTTCGCCGGAGTTGAGGACGACTTTTCCGAAGCCTTCTTCAACGATCGTGACCGGAGACGGGTGCGGGAGGAAAACAGCATCGACTGCGCCTGCTTTCAGGGCAGTGATGGCATCGCCGGGGGCCATTCCTTTGATCGTGACGTCAACGTCAGGTCTGAGGTTGTTGTTTCTGAGCCATTCGCGGAGGAGCGTATCCTGAATGGATCCCGGAGCGAATGTGGCGATCGTGGTGCCTTTAAGATCCTGCGGGCTGTTGTAGGTCAGATCATTTCTGACAACGATAGCAGAACCGTCGGTCTGAACGGCGGCAACGATCTTCACGTCGGCACCGGAAGCGATCGCGGTCACGACAGGCGCAGAGCCGACGTAAGCCGCCTGAATTGAATCGGAACTGAGAGCCGTCATTTCGGACGGGCCGCTCGGGAACAGGTTTTCGGAAACGTTTGAAACGCCGTATTTTGAGAGGTTGGAGGCCCACCAGCCGAAGCTGTCAGCGACCATGTAGGCAGCCTGGTGGGTGCTCGGCTGGTAGCCGATGGATAATTTGGCCGGGCCGCCGGAAGTGTTGTCTGAAGATGTGTCGGCCGGGCTGCCGGATGTGTTGTTGCCGGCATCAGAGCCGTCATTGCCGACGCAGCCTGAAAAAAGAACGGCTGCGCAGAGAAGCAGTAAAACTGCTGCCAGGATTTTCATGGATTTCATATGATCACCGTTAAGTCGGTCAGAATAAAAGATCAGAAGAATGTGAGTGAAGAAAGAGAAGAATGTGAACAGGGACAGATCAGAAAGATGATAAACTGAGATGACATGAGGATAGTTTGAGAATACCCGGGTTAACCGGTCTGATGAAATGACTGCCGGAAAGGATCGGGCATGATGATGTTTCATAATGATCTGTGCCTGTATCGGAAATGTCGTTTTTTAGAATATATATGTTCCCGAAATCTCCCTGATTTCATCCCATATAGGACAGTCGTGACAAATCAGTTTCCTGTAACGGACAAAATCGGACAGATTTAAATAAGACAGACACTATTACGGAGAACAGGAAGCTGTATCATGAGAGCATCAGAAGAATTAATGAGAGCGGCCGTTGAATCGGATGAACTCTTCGGGGAGACGCTTTACAGGATCATCCGTGAAGATCTGAATCTGAATGCCGCCGCCTTTGCCGAAGAGGCAGGAATTCCCCTCAGTACGATCTATAAGATCAGGTCGGGGAACAGGGCGCCGAATATAAAGACCGTCCGCCAGATCATTGCGACGGTCAGGAAATACGAATCATCAAAAGGCGATTTCATTGCGATCATCGCCGCCCGCATGGTCCTTGAAACGATCACAGAAACGAAAAGAAAGATCGACGGACGCCTGATCACGGTCAAGGAATATTCCGCAAGTTCCATCGAAGAAGCGATCATCGCTGCCGCAAATGCCGAAAGGGACGGCGCCAAAGCGCTCGTCTGCGCGCCGATCATCAGCCGCACCGTCGAAAAGATCGTATCGATCCCGGTCATCACGATCGTGCCCAGAGAAAGCATCAACGATGCGATCGAACTGGCTGTCAGGAAATCCCTGTAAGCCGGCCGGAACAGAAAATGCGGCCGCAGAAAACCCGGAAAAAGAAAGACGGCCGGGCCTTCTGAAAGGCGGGCGGAAAGACTATAAGAAAAGAAACGATGATTACAGATATCATTCAGTTCTGATCCGGGTCTTATCATGGAAGAAAGCATTGCAGAAAATCCTCTGAAACAGAAGCTTTTTGACTATTTTTCATCATTCAGCAGCGTCCTTATTGCTTTTTCCGGCGGCGTCGACAGTGCTCTTCTGGCAGCTGTTGCCTGCAGAATCCCCGGACTGCGCGTCATGGCAGTGACTTTCCGGACGCCGCTCGTTCCGGATCAGGATATCCGGACGGCCCGGGCTGTTGCCGAGGAGCTGGGGATCGACCACATCGTCATCGGTCAGGATTTTGCCGATATTCCGGAAATACTCCGGAATACGAAAGAGCGCTGTTATCTGTGCAAAAAACACAATTTCGAGATGCTCGGGGAATTTGCAAAGAAAAACGGTTTTGAGGTCATTTTTGAAGGAACGAATGCTTCAGACGTGACCGGATCCGTTTCAAGGCCGGGATATCAGGCGCTTCTCGAATATTCATCCTTTGTGCGGTCGCCCTTTGCGGAACTCGGCATTTTCAAAAGCGACATCAGAAAAATGGCGGCGGAGATGGGGCTGTCGGTTGCCGCAAGGCCGTCTGCGTCATGTCTGGCGACACGCATTCCGTATAATACGGAAATCACGGAAAAGCTCCTGAAGACGATCATCCTTGCCGAAAAGAAACTGACGGATGACGGATTTACAGATGTCCGCGTGAGATATCACAAAGAAGCGGGCAGCAGGCGCACTTTTGCAAGGATCGAAGTCGCACCGGATCAGACGACGCGTCTTGTTTCGCCGGCGTACGCCGAAGAGGCGGCCGGTTATTTCAGAGCGCTCGGATTTGATTATGTGACGGCGGATCTGAACGGTTTCCGGAGCGGAAGCATGGATATCGAAAACCCTGACTGAACCCCGGCGAAAAATATTTTTTTCTGACAAAAGCGGATCCGGCCGGGCGGGGAAAGACCACGCCCGGAAAATCTGCCGGAGAGATCACGCCCCGGAGATCTGCCGGCTGAAAGATACCGGAAAAAGACGACTGTATCGTTCAGGAATCGGAATAGAGATTTTTGTTTCCCGGATCGTAGGAGATGCAGTTTTCCGGATTGCTGCAGGCTTCCATGTCATTGACGAGTTCGCCTGTCTGCGGATTGATCTTCAGGATCTCCTTGCCGTCCATGTAAACGCGGATCGTTCCGCCGGATTCGGAGATGATGAAAGCAATCGCGATCGTGTCCCTTGTGATGGATGCTGCGGAGATGTGGCGGCTTCCGAGTCCTTTTTCAATCCTGAAATCATGGGCGTCGACGTCGAGATATCTGCCGGCGGCGATGATCTCGCCTTCGGAGGAGATGATGAAGGCGCCGTCCAGCTGGGCCAGTCCTTCGATCGATTCATAATTTTCCGGACGGAGAACGGATTTTTCTTCCGGTTCCTGACTTTTGTACGGATTGATGATCATCTGGTGGGAGCGGGAGAGAACTTCTTTTTCGTCGCCGACGATGAATGCGGTACCGACTTTTTTGCCCTCACGGCCTTTGACGGAGAGATCGATGGCGACTTTGAGGATGCTTCTGAAGACGTCAGGGTTGATGCGGCTGCAGCAGTCGTTGATCAGGCGGACCATGTCATTGTCACGGAGATCGTGGACGATGATGGAATAGTCGTCATCGGAACGGACGATACCGATGACGGTTCCTTCCCGGATCTTGTCGAGGCCGAAAGAAAGAGCGGAGATCGTCCGGACAAGATCTGTTTTTCTGCCGCTTTCTTTCTCGATGCTTTCGGCGCATTCCTCGATCGGCAGGGATGATTTTTTCGGAACGGAAAGCCAGTCCATGACATCGCGGATCCCGGCTTTGACATGGAAGACCGGAACGGAACAGATAGAAGAGGCATCAAAAGGAATATCGCCGATCAGGATCACGGCAACCGATCCGCAGGAAACGGCCAGGTCGATCGCACAGCGACAGATCTGTCCGGCCATTTTCACACTTTTGGCATCAGCGTTTCCCGCCACGTTTTTTTTCGTCTGGTCCCCAATCATTTCCTTCATCCCCATTCCTGCTTCCTGAACGGCCGGTCTTCCGGCCGGATCTGATCCATATAATAAACCACAACATAAAACACATGATATAATATACAAAAATCATTCATTGACACATATTGCGCATACCGCTGCAGATCTGCATAGATGCGCATCTTGTACCATACGCGTGCGTCGTATGCGTGCATCGTACGCGTGTGTGTCGTACGCGTTATCGTGCCGTGCACGCAGTACGATTCCTGTTTTTCCGTTTTGGCTTTGGCATCATCAAAGATGAACAGCACCACTCTGCAGTTCAAAAACTTCGTATGGAGTTTTGAACTGCAGGCATTTCCTCGGTCTGCAGTTTAGATATCTTTCCAATTCTTTGATTTCTTCCTGTGATACATTACTCCAATC
>JAGAEB010000181.1 GCA_017613335.1 Methanosarcinaceae archaeon | reverse complement strand
GCAGAGTTATTTTTTTGGATGTGTGAGCACATTTGAACGGGAATATAAAAAACACACCGAATATACGGGAGACCGGACGGCGACCGCCGTGCAAAAATCAGAACGGAAAAACAAAAACGCAATAGATATGACAAACAACAACAGCATATCAACGGATATGATTCTGATGTGTTTGTCAGCAATCCGGTCGAAAGTCCGGACAAATCTTACAGGTCTTCTGCAAGGGGAATTCATTCATAATTTCAGATTCAGCAACAACACAGGGCATAGAGAATACGATATGTCCATTTCATGATCCAGTAGCAGATGCACGAAAACAATGCTATGAGTATTAGTAAACCACCAATCCCGTTAATCCAATCGGGCAACGGTGCAGAGATTACACACCAAACAAAAAAAAGGACAATCTCAGCTCCTCGTCTCTCCGCAGACGATCATCACGAAAACAAGAACGGAAAAACAAAAACGCGGACGGAAAAACAAAAACGGAACAGAAAAATGATATCATCGGCCATCATCCCGGAATTGATCCTGAACTTTCAGCCTTTTGCCGTTCCGGCGGAAGCAGTCATTGCCGCCGTGTTTTTCATTGCGGCCGCTTTGGCCGATCTGAAGGACAGAAACGTTCCGGACAGACTCTGGCTCGTGATGACCGCAGCCGTCCTGCCGTTTCTGGCGGCGGATCTTTGTGCGGATATTTTGACGGATCCCTTTTCACGGAAGATGTTTTTCAGGTTCCTTATCCCGTCCGCCGTTTTGGTTTTCGGGAACAGGATCTTCAGATCGGGTCTTTTCGGCGGCGCCGATCTGAAAGCAGTCATCATTTTTTCTTTTCTGTTCCCGGAGATCCGTCTTCCCGGAAGCCTGATGATACTGCCGGCGATCGTCCCGGTCCTGATGATGACATCTTTCTTTTCTTCTTACTGGATCCTGTTCTGCCTGTACATGAATGTCAGATATTTTCTGCGGAGAGATCCGGAAGGCAGGAATAAAACATATTTTCCGAAGTGTCTGAAAGACATTTTTCTGCTGTTTGTCTCATATCCCGGCGATATCGCAGAAGGGGAAAGGCCGAAAAAAGATATCGAGGCAGGGGAAATGCCGAAGATTCAGAGAGTGTCGCCTTCAGTCCCGTTCCTTCTGCCGTTTGCCGCGGGTGTTCTGAGCGTGTTTACAGTTGCCCTTTTTTTCTGAATCTTTCCGCCAGGAGCGCTTTCATGATCCGGATCTCATCTTCCGAACATCTGAGGCCGGTCCTTTCTGAAACGGCGGAGATGTGGAGATTGCTGATGAACTCTTCCGTCAGCAGACGGACAGCTTTTTCGATGCTTTCCTGTTTTGCTTCCGGGATGATGCGGTCGACATTGTCGATCCGGCCCAGACGGATCAGCTGTTCGGTGTGTCCCGCGATCACGGAGATCGTCGTTCCGCGGATCTCGGCGATCTCGCTGACGGAAAGACCCTGTCTGTAAAGGGATTCCGTTTCCGAAAGATCCGCTTCATCGTAAGACGGGGAAGACGGCGGGGTGATCGAGGATGTCTTCCCGGAAACGGATGAGACGGCTTCCGCATGACGGACGTCGGGCGCATCATGGACATCGGGCTCATTGTGGACAGCGGGCACGTCACGGACAGCGGGCACGCTATGGACATCAGACGCATCATGGTCATCAGCGACATCATCATTTTCACTGAAAACACCGAGATCCTCTTCTTTCCCGAAGATATCCTCGTCGTCGGAACTGAATTCCCTGTCAATCTCCGTGCGGGGAAGGATGCCTGACCTGACCGTTCCGGAATCCGCATTCAGATGGACGCTGCCCGGGACGGATCCCGGCTCTGCGGCTTCCCGGACGAATGAAGTGATCTCGTCTATGAAGAGATGGCCGTATTTTTCGAATTTGTGTTCGCCGACGCCTGAAATATTCATGAACTCGTTATCCGTGACAGGTTTTTCAGTCGCCATCTGACGAAGGCTCGTGTCCGGGAAAATGATATACGGCGGCAGATTTCTTTTGTTGGCAATGTTTTTCCGGAGACTGCGCAGACGGTCGAAGAGCGCCTGGGAGAAGACGCCTTTTCCGGCGTTCAGGACAGCAAATGAAGACCTGACCGACACTTCCGGGATGACCGGGCGGTCAGAGCCGGCTGCCTGAGACGGTGTCCCGGGAGATCCGGTTTCCGGAGCAGGCGCGGATGATGCGGACGCAGATGATGCAGATGCGGATGATGCAGGCGCGGAAGATGCAGACACGGATGATGCAGGCGCGGAAGATGCAGACACGGATGATGCAGACACGGATGATGAAGGACCGTGAGATGCAGAAGACATCGGGCCTGTTGTGCCCGGATCGGGCTGCTCCGGGAGAAAATCCGAGAGAACAGACGGTCCGCGGGGCGAAGACTGAGCCGGATCGTGTCTGATGCGGCTGTCGTAGATCATGGCGCCTGAGGCGGGATCATCGTCAAGGTCACTGAAAGCGGCATCGTCGAAGCCGGGATCACTGAGATCCTGATCATCGGCATCAGAACTGCCGGGAACGGGATTTCCGGCATCGGAGAGGATGTCTTTCGGGACAGACGGCGGCGCAGCAGCGGCAGCAGCAGCGACATTGACAGCGACACCGGCGACAGTGACGTCTGCGGCGGCAGTGACACCGGCGGCATCATCGGCGATGTCTGTTCCGGATCCGGTCTCCGGCCGGCCGATGTCATCGATGTACACGTCTTCGGATCCGTTTGCGGGCTTCATCCGGGTGCGGTTTTCCGGAGACGGTTTTGAGGCGTTGAAGACGCTCAGATTCAGGTGCTCCGTCAGGAAGACGCGGGCTCTGCCGGTCATGACTTCGCGGCTTTCGGCGTTGAGTTTTATGACCGGATAGCGGTCGCCGCTCTGTGTCAGATAGCCCTGCGAGATGAGTTCGTTCCCGATGCGTTTCCATTCTTCTTTGGAAAGGCCGGCTTCTTTTCCTTTCCCGTAAACGGAAAGGCGGTCATGGCGCCATTCTCTGACTTTGGATGATCTTGAGCCGCAGAGGACGTCGATGACGTGGTTCAGGCCGTATTTCTGGCCTGTCGCTTTGACGCATTCCATGAGAAGGAGCGCTTTGTCCGTGCTGTCCGTCCTTGTCCGCGGGTGATTGCAGACGTCGCATCTGCCGCAGGGCTCTGTGATGATCTCCCCGAAATATCTGAGCAGATGATTTCTGCGGCATTCGGTGCTTTCGCAGTAGGCGATCACGGACTGAAGCTGGCGAAGCGCGATCTCGCGTTCTTTTTTGCGGCTGATGTGATCGATGAAATACTGGTGTTTGTACCAGTCGCCGCGGGAGAAGAAGAGGATGCATTCGCTGTCAAGGCCGTCGCGGCCGCCGCGGCCTGTCTCCTGATAATAGCCTTCCAGATTCTTCGGCAGGTCGTAATGGATGACGAACCGGACATTCGGTTTGTCGATGCCCATGCCGAAAGCGATCGTCGCGACGGCGATCTGTGCGTCGTCGCGGATGAATTTCTCCTGGTTCTCCGTGCGCTTTTCAGCCGAAAGGCCGGCATGATACGGGACGCAGCTGAAGCCGAGGCGTGACAGTTTCTGAGAAAGGTCGTCGACAGTGTCGCGGCTCTGGCAGTAGATGATGCCGGATTCACCGCGTTTCTGACGGAGATAGGCGACGGTCTGCTCGAAGGGTTCCCGCTTTTCAAGAACGATGTAGGAGAGATTCGGCCGGTTGAAGCTCGACCGGCTGATGAAAGGATCCCTGAGACGGAGGGTTTTCTGAATATCTTCCCGGACGCGTTCCGTTGCCGTTGCCGTGAGCGCGATGATCGGAACGTCAGGGAAAAGATCGCGGAGGTCAGCAAGCTGTCTGTATTCCGGTCTGAAATCGTGTCCCCATTCGGAAATGCAGTGCGCTTCGTCGACGGCAAAGAGACTGATCCGGATCTTTGATTTTCTGATGAAATCGATCATGGATCTCATCATGAGCCGCTCCGGCGCCACATAGAGGACTTTGAGCCTGCCGGCCTGAAAACGCTGTTTGATCAGCCAGTATTCTTTTTCATCGAGACTGCTGTTGAGGCAGGCAGCCGGGACACCGCATGAAAGAAGCGTGTCGACCTGGTCTTTCATGAGAGAAATGAGCGGCGAGACAACGATCGCCGTGCCGCTCATCAGGATCGCCGGGATCTGGAAACAGATCGATTTTCCGCCGCCCGTCGGCATCAGGACGAAAGCATCCTTTCCGGAGATGACGGCTTCGATGACATCTTCCTGTTTCGGTCTGAAAGATTCGTATCCGAAATACTTCCGGAGAGCCGAACGCATCAGTTCATGCAGCCCGGAAAGCGCCTTTTCCGACACCGCCGAAGAGCCGGCCGACGGAGAGACAGCCGTCTCAGAGGATCCTGAAGAAATATCCCTGTCCGGAGCGGATGGCGGTTCCGGGGATGAAAAAGAAGATTGTTCAGAAACCATGGACGGACGACCTCACGAAAGATCAGGCAGGAATGATTAAAAAGATAACGGATGCAGAGTGAAAGTACTGAATGAAGTGTGAAAGTACGGGAAGTGAGGGATGTGTGAAAGTGAGGGAAGTGTGAAAGTGAGGGATGTGTGAAAGTGAGGGATGTGTGAAAGTGAGGGATGTGTGAAAGTGAGGGATGTGTGAAAGTGAGGGATGTGTGAAAGTGAG
>JAGAEB010000180.1 GCA_017613335.1 Methanosarcinaceae archaeon | reverse complement strand
CCGTCAACACTTCTGAATGCATCTATGAAGACGAACTTCATATATTCCGTATTATGTCACGATCCGTCTCCGGCAGAAATCGACACGTTCAACGGTTTTCGCACCTTTTCGGAAAAACTGTCTTACCTCGAAAAACAGGGATGCCGTTTTGAGTTCAAAAAAACGGATGACATTTTCGGAATGAATCTGAGGATGATCGACTCCCGTCTCCCGGAGATCATGAGTCTCCTTCTCCTCAGATATTACGCGACGAATGAAAACACGGTCTCCGGTCTGACAAAAATGGTCTCGGCAGCAAACCCGGAAAATATCCCGAAAATTACGGGAAACGGCCGCTTCCGGCATATCGACGCAGCGGGCAGCGATCTGACAGGCCGTGAACGCCTGAGATCAGAAAAAGCATCGGTGACTGCCGACCCGGGAACATTGTATCATACATCCGAAAACAATGTTTTTGATTTCTATGCGCACAAGATCAAAGATTTCCTGACGACGATCGCCCTCGGGATGGTTCCCGGAACGAGATGGGACGGCCAATTTCAGGTCAACGGCGGCTACATCATCGTCAAAGAAGACGGAGAAGTTCTCTGCTACCATTTCTATAACAGGAATGAATTCCGCGACTACCTTTTTGAAAATACGAAGCTGGATACACCGTCGTCCTCAAGACACGGATTCGGAATGATCGAAAAAGACGACGACGGAAGCACGATCATAAAACTCAACCTGCAGATCCGCTTCATCAGATAATGAACGGAAATCTGCAGATCTGTCTGACCGATCCGTTTCATTGATCCGTCGGATCGATCCGTTTCATTGATCCGTCGGATTGATCCGTTTCATCGATCCGTTTTTCATCGGAATCCCGGAAACACGCAGATCGCAGGCAGAGTCATCCGTCCGTTCACCAATCGATGACCCTGTCAACGATCTCTCTCTGTTCCGTGCTTGTCTTCCTGAGGTATATCCGCGTCGTCTCGATACTTTCGTGCCCGAGAAGATCCGCCAGGAATGAAATGTCATTGCACCGTTCCAGAAAACATTTTGCGAACATGTGGCGGAACGAATGGGGATACACGATCTTCGGATCCACATCATAACGGACGGCAAGAACTTTCAGATGTGATGAAATGCCGCGTACGGAGAGGCGTTTTCCGGATCTGTTGAGAAAAATAAATCCGCTCGTCAATTCTTTCCCGGCGAGCCATTCCGCTGCTTCTTCCTGAAGCGTTTTCGGAATGTAGATCCGGCGGTATCTGCCGCCCTTGGAATAAAGATCAAGGTGACCGGCTCTGACATGTTCGGCCTTGATCCTGACAAGCTCGCTGATACGCGCGCCCGTGAGAGCCAGAAAACGGACGACGAAATACCAGACATGATTTCCGTCTTCTTTGAGCCTTTTCACAAAATAGCGGTATTCCGCTTCTGTAATGACATGCTCAAGATAAGGCCTGTGATCCGTCCGGACGAATGAAAGTTTCCGGTCTTCCCTTCCGACGCTTTCAAGATAGCAGTTCATGCCGCGAAGCCTGATGTTGACCGTTCCCGGCCTGTAATTGTCGATCAGAAACACTTTCCAGGCCAGAAGATCGTTTTCATCCGTTTTCAGAAAAGAAACGGCATCCGGTTCATATCTGCTGCTGTAACAGCTGACTGACTGCGTATAGGCAGCGATCGTATTTTCAGAACGTCCCCTGAGGTGCAGATACTTCTGAAAATCAAGAATGAACGGCGGAACGGGAGACGTGAAGGATGAAGACGGGACCGGATGCGTTTTTTTATGAAGGCCGTCTCCGGAACATTCCTGTCCGTGAATCTGTTTTTCCCCGGAAATTTCAGGCATCTCCGGCGTTCCGGTATATTGACGTTGTTTCATGAGATCATCCCGGGTCTGCCGGAATATAAACATGTCCATTTTTCGCGAATCCGATCATATTTATAGAATCATCAGGCCGGCATAAAAAGGCAAAAAATGTTTTCCGGAAAACAGCCCCGAAAACTGAAAAATGCTTCATTTTGAGAATCACCTGATTGAAAACTGCCTGTGACCCCGATCAGCCGCCTTTTCTTCAATGATATCAATTCAGACGGACAGCAATCATTATAAATCAGACAACACTATCAGAAATTATGCGTACATGTACGTGAAATTTCGACCAGGTGTCTCAGATGGAAATCGCCCGTGACAGATATCTCCGCAGACTCATCGTCAGGAAACGCAACGGAAAACCCAAGATCATCACAGGGATCAGAAGATGCGGGAAATCTTATCTTCTTTTCAGACTCTTCCGGAATCATCTTCTCGCCGAAGGCGTCCCGGAAGAGAACATCATAACGGCAGCATTGGATGATATCGACAGCAGACATCTCCGCGACCCGGTGAAGCTCACGGAATACGTCCGCACAATGGCCGCAGGCAAAGGAGAATGTTACGTTCTCCTCGACGAGATCCGGATGGTTCCGGACTTCCAGGATGTCGTGAACACCCTGACGAAAGACAGAAATCCGGATGTGTACATTACCGGAAGCAACTCGAAAATCCTCTCTTCGGACATACGCTCTGAATTCAGAGGACGCGGCGACAGAGTCCATATTTATCCCCTTGTTTTCTCCGAATTCTCTTCTGTTTACAAAGGCGAAAATGCGTGGAAGGAATACACTCGTTTCGGCGGAATGCCGGAAACATCAGAAATGCTGACGGACGAACAGAAGATCGAATACCTGAAAGATCTGACAGATCATGTGTACAAAACAGATATGATCGAGAGATACGGCATACGCAAACCCGACGAACTGTCACAGATCATCGATTCCCTGTCATCTTCGATCGGTTCTCTGACAAATCCGATGAAACCCGCCGACACTCTCCGCACAAAATACCGCTCGACTGTGTCCGATGACACGGTCAACAGATACCTGAACATCCTTGAGGAGACATACATGTTCGAAAAAGCCAAACGCTATGACATCAAGGGAAGGAAAGGCATCGGTTCTCCCATGAAATACTACATTTCAGACATCGGCCTGAGGAACGCTCAGCTCAATTTCCGCAAAATGGATATGCCCCATATTATGGAGAACATCATCTACAACGAACTCAGATCAAGAGGTTATCCGGTAGATGTCGGCGTGGTCGAAATCCGCCGCAATGAAAACGGAAAGAGAACATCCGTGAAACCGGAGGTGGATTTCGTCGCGAACAAGGGAGACAGGAAATATTACATCCAATCGGCTTACATGATTCCGGACGAGGACAAGAGAAAACAGGAAACAAGAGTATTTTCCGGCATCGGGGACAGTTTCAGGAAGATCGTCGTGACAGGCGATGACATATACCCGTATACGGATGAACGCGGCGTCCTGAACATAGGCATACGTCAGTTCCTTCTTGACGAAAACAGTCTTGATATGTAATCGAAAAAATACGTACATGTACGCGAAATTTCGACCGGATCTGTTCTCATAAACTCATAAAGAGACCCGTCCCGGACGAAGTCCCGGGACCGCAGAGAAATACGGAAGGTACGGCCGCTGCCTTTCCGAAGGCAGCAGAAATCAGAAATGCGATAAAAAAGAAAACCGTTTTCCGGAAAACGGCTTAAAAAAGAAAAATCAAAATGAAAAAATCCGGAAAATGCCTGACCTCTTTTTCAGAAATAGCCCGTCCGGATCTGGAAATTCTCCAGGGGCTTCAGGCTGTAATCATTGACAAGCGTCGAATAAGTGTTGTTCCGGGAAACGGAGAGGACGATCTCTTTCGTTCTGCCGTATCTGCCTTTGCTGACGACGGTCGTACTGACGATGCCGAGCATATCCAGTTCCGAGAGCAGATCCGTGACGCGTCTTGATGAGATCGGCTCCATGCTGATCGTTTTGCAGACCTGACGGTAGACGGAATAGACATCTCCTGTCGTGATCCTCGATGCCTGATGGAGATCCCGGGTCCTGTCGAGATAAACGATGCTGAAAAGAACGGCTTTCGTCTGGACCGGAAGCGTCCGGATCACTTCGACGACACGGTCGACTTCAATCTTTTCCTGAGCCTGGGTGACGTGCTCTTCCGTCACTTTCGGATCATGGTTGCGGTCGGCGATCTCACCGGAGACGCGGAGAAGATCGAGCGCCCGGCGGGCATCGCCGTGTTCCTGAGCCGCCAGCGCCGCGCAGAGCGGGATCACGCCGTCGTCAAGGGCGCCCGGCATATACGCTCTTTCCGCACGCTGCGCCAGGATATCGCGGATCTGGTCTGCATTGTAAGGCGGATAGATGATCTCTTCCTCGCTCAGAGAACTCTTGACGCGGGAATCGAGGAAATCGGTGAATTTAAGGTCGTTGGAAACGCCGATCAGACTGACTTTCGCCTTTGAGAGGCTGCTGTTGATCCTTGAAAGATTATAGAGGACATCGTCATTCTTCTTGACAAGCTTGTCGATCTCATCAAGAATGATGATCAGGACCTGCTCTTTGCGGTCGAGCGCTTCCTTGAATTTCTGGAACACCTGATCCGTCGGCCAGCCTGTCATAGGCACATCTTCGCCCAGCTGGAGAGCCAGCTTCGTCAGAAGCCTGTACTGCGTGTCGATCACTTCACAATTGATATAGACGATGGAACAGCAGACATTCATGCTCTCGCTTTTCTTTTCAAGCTCCTTCCCGACGTAACGTGTCACAGCCGTCTTTCCTGTCCCGGTTTTTCCGTAAATGAGGATATTTGACGGCGTCTCACCCTTCAGCGCGGCGACAAGGATCATCGCCAGCTCTTTTGTCTGTGCCTCTCTGTGCAGGAGAACATCAGGCGTGTAGGTGTGTCTCAGGACTTCCTTGTCCCTGAAAAGAGATTCTGACTGCATCAGTTCAGTAAATAAGTCGTCAAGGGATTGCATTTTAATTTCACCGAAAAACCGGATTGCCGGAACAGGCAGATTTATGAGCCTCCCGGAATGTCTGCTCCGGAACAGGTCCCATATCGGGTCTTTTCATCGTGTCAGACTGTGGAGTAGTACAGACGCAGACTGAATATAAAAAGTGTTGTAACGGGCATAAAGCCGGATCTGAAATAAACAAACGGCGGTATTTTTCGAACAATTATATTTCACGATCAGACGGATCATCCCGCCCGGGCGGTCCTCCGTACCCGTTTTTATCCGGGCGGAGACGAAGACGTCCCGGGACCGGACGGCGGGGATCCTGATGTCTGATACGCATATGTTTTTACAGATATTTATGAATTATTATGAATAACTTGACGTATTCGTAAGACTGTCTTTCCCGACGCGGAAAACACGATCGGCGGAATCGATCAGAGATTCGTCATGTGAAACGACGATGATCTGGCCGACCCCGTGGTCTTTCATCAGGCCGATCAGCCTGATCAGCTGATGGATATGGCCGGCGTCCAGAAAAACGGTCGGCTCATCAAGGATCATCGGCGGCAGATCGACGGAACGTTTCTTCCGGTCCGCACCGTTTTCAGTGGCCGTGTCTCCGTCTTTTGTCCTGACTGATCCGTACGACAGGAAACGGTAGATCGCGCATCTCAGAGCGAGATTGAAGAGAGCCCGCTCACCGCCGCTCAGAAGGCGCGGCTCAAGCACGGTGCCGTTTTTTTCATACACTTTCAGATTGTATTCCGCATCGAGTTCGATCCTTGAATAGGCATTGTTCGCATAGATGAACGAGAACATCTCATTGAGGAGCTGATCGAGCGCGCGGATGTTTCCTGAGCGGAGTTCCGTCCTGATCTGCAGATACATCTTTTCAAGCGTTTCTGCATCCTCTCTCACAAGACCCAGATAACCGATCCTGTTTTCCGTGATGCGGATATCCTGAAGAAGTCTGTCATACTGTTTCTGCTCAGCATTGAGGCTTCCGAGCTTTTCCAGGACGTTCGATTTCTCCCCGTTCCATTTGGTCAGCCCCGAGTCTTTTTCTTTCAGAGATGATGTTATCTCATCCCGTTTTTCCAGGAGCGTTTTTTCATCTGTCCCTTTCTGCGTATCGTTCAGACGGCCGATCTCTTTTTTCTTTTCTTCGATCTGCTTTTTTTTGTCCTCGACGGCTTTCGACACGACGCCGAGTTTCGACACCAGGCCGTCTTTTGACGCTTTCAGGACGGATGCCTCATGGCGTTTCTGTAACAGTTCTGTGGCTTTCCGGGATGCTTCCGTATAATGATCAAGTTCCTGCGAAAGCGCCGCCTCCGCCTCCGACAGACACTGAAGATCTGCTGAGATCTTTCTGATATTTTCCTCTGCCGACCTGACGGCTTCATCACAGAGGCCTTTTGCCTTTCTCAGGGAACGGATCTGTTCCTCTTTGATTTTTATGATCGTTTTCAGATTATTTTTCGTCAGAACAGCTTCCCTGACCGATGAAATCGCCCGGTCCGTTTCCTCTCTGATCTCCTCGAGACGGCGTGCGTTTTTTCTTTTTTCGGCCAGATCCTCTTCTCCTTTCCGGACGTCTTCTTCATTTTTCTGAAGCTCTCTCCCGGACGAGTCCGCTTTTTTCTGCAGGTCGTCGATCTTTTTCTCCAAGTCGGAAATGATCTCATCGGATTTTTTAAGGGTCTCTTCCTGCTGTCTGATCATCTCCTGTTTTCCCGAAAGATCCGTCTGAGACATCCTGATATTCGATTCAAGATCCGCCAGCTTCCTGTCGCGATTCCGGATCTCATCGACGATCTTTTTCAGATCGTCCGTCTTTTTGATCTCATCCCTTATCTCTGCAAGACGTTTTTCAGCAGCCGTGATCCTTTCATTTTCTTTTTTCAGATCGCAGGGCAGATGTTTTTCATCGACCGGCTGACCGCATGTCGGACACCTGCCGGCTCTGATCAGTTCCGAAGACCGGCTGACCGTTTCACGACAGGCCGTAAGCTGCGCTTCCAGAGAAGACGACTCAGCTCCCAGCGCCAGGCGTTTTTCCGAGATCTTCCCTGAGATCTTATCGATGTCGACAGAACCGGCAGAAATATGCCCGTCCGGCATGTTTTCCGGCTTTCCGTCCGGTATGCAGCCTTCTTTCATGTTTTCCGGGATCTCCGAAAGGAGGTGTCTGATATCATCCCCGGTGACCTTTTCCAGGAATCTCAGATCAGGGATTATCTTTGAAACAGTCTCTGCTTCCGCCTTTCTTTTCCGGATTTCTTCATCAGTCGCCTTTTTCCGGTTTTTCTGCGCATCACGTTCCCCGCACGCATCATCCAGCAATCTCTTCAGCGCACCTGTTTCCGATTTTCCGGCCACAGCGATCCTTTTTTTCTCTTCTGTCTTTTTCCTGAGATCTTCCAGATCGTCATTTATGAACGCCGCCGTCTTTGCAGCAACGGCGGAAAGATCTGCCAGACGGTCAAGCTTATTCTGAAAATCCTGTCCGTTCAGACGATCCGTCTCATTCAGAAAATCTGATCCGTTCAGACGATCAGTCTCATTCAGAAAATCCTGTCCATTCGGACGGTCTTCATCACCTGAAACATCCGGGAAGACAAACGGTGCATCCGGAAAGAGCCGGCGGAACATCTCCGCATATTTCCGTCCGGCGTCCCGGGCGGCCTTCATTCCTGAAAACGCTTCCTCTTCCTGTTTTTTGATCCCTTCTCCGTCAGATTTCATCTGACTGTCCAGTTTTTCCGTTTCTGTTATGATATTGTTGCGTTCGGACCGGCGGGTTTCGAGAGTGTCCTCCGCTGCTTTTTTATCCTTTTCTGCACCGGCGCGTTTTTCGAATGCGGACTGTTTGCGCACACGGATCGTGTTTTCCGTATAGCGGACCGCTTCTGCGATCTTTCCCGTTTCATCCGGACCGCTGAAAATCTCCTCAGGGCTGACGTTAAAAACGGACGGATCCTTCTCATAGCCGGCCGTCAGATCTCTCTTCAGCTCGTCCCTGAGTGCTTCCGAACGATCAGCCGCTTTTTTGGCTTCCTGAACGTTCAGGGCGATCGACGACAGGATATTCTGTTTTTCAAGGTTATCTGCTTTTTCCGCCTTCTCCAGTAAAGAAAGCGCTTTCTCAGCATCTTCTTTTTTTTCCCGGTTTTCTTCCGCCTGCCGGAGAAGATCCCCGATCAGGACGAGATCCGCGTTATGCCTTTCTTTTTCATTTGTCAGACTTTTTATCAGACGATCGATCTTTTCCAGAAATTCCTGTTTTTTCCGGATCTCTTCCGTGATATCTGCTTTTTTGTATTCATCCGCCTTTTTCCACAGATCATTGTATTTCCCGTTCTCTGCCCTGACAAGCCGGTTGACCGCCTTGACGGACTCTGCGGCGCGTTCCCGGTACTCTTCGAGTTTTCCGAGAGAAAGCAGGTCATCGATCATTTTCTGACGATCTTTCGGCTTGGCATTGATGAGCGCGTCCACTTCACCCTGGCGGATGTAGGCGCAGTTCGCATACGCCTCCTCATTCATGTTCAGGATATCGCAGACCGCAGCATATGTCTTTTTGGCCTGGTCGGCGATTACTGAACCGTTCCTGTACAGAACGGATCCCGAATTCGATGCCGTTCCGCTCTTTGAAAGCCTGAAATGCTGCTCGATCCTGTAATCCGCGCCGCCGTGCCTGAAATCAAGGACGAGCTCCGCCGAAGTTTCACCGCGCGTGATCATGTCGGCCGTCTGAAGAGACGTTCCCGAAAGTGCATTCGTCCCGAAGAGCGCCAGAAAGCAGGCCTCAAGAATGCTCGATTTTCCGCTGCCGTTGGGTCCGGAAATGACAGTCACGCCGTCACCGAATTCCATATCAAGATCCCTGTAACTGCGGATGTTTCTGATATGCAGTCTCTGAAGTTTCATCAAAAATCCCCGGTTTTTCCGTTGTTCCTTTCATTGAATGTTTTCCGTTCATCTTCGTCGGATGTTTTTTTGTCCTTTTTCCGTCGGATGTTTTTTTGTCCTTTTTCCGTCGGATGTTTTT
>JAGAEB010000179.1 GCA_017613335.1 Methanosarcinaceae archaeon | reverse complement strand
CTTTGCCGTCTTTACCGTCTGTGATGTTTTGCATTCTGTTCTTCTGTCTGAGTCTGTTGCTTCTGAGGAAAGCAGGGACAGAAAGCGGATATCTGATCCTTTGAGAAACCGTGCTGCTGCATTTTTTCCGTATTCTGCGATCCGGAATACCGGTGTTTTCTTTGAACGGTTCCCGTTTTTTGTCGGAATTGTCACACATGAATTTTTCCGGAGCGTTGCAAATACCTATACCCCCATAGGTATAAATACAAAAATCGCATGAAAACCATATACAAACAAATCTGCAGGTGACCCGTACAGATTGACTTCCGGCGTGTGATCTCATGAATTCTGCAAAAATCAGACAGACTTTTCGGGAAAAAGCGGAACAGTATGAAAAATACGAATCGTCCGTCAATATCTTTCTTGTGGCTGTTTCTGCTGTTTTTCTCCTGAACGATTTTCTGACGGTCGTTCCGCTTCCGTTTAACGGTTCATGGATCGCCGTTATTTTCTGCGGCATTCCGATCATCGTCAGAGCCGCTGCCGGTCTGATCACAGAATTTGACATCAGATCGGGTGTTCTTGTATCCGTCGCTCTGATCGCATCTGTTTTCATCGGAGAGATTTTTGCAGCCGGTGAAATTGCCTGTATCATGGCTGCCGGAGAACTCCTGGAAAATCTGACTGTTTCAAAAGCGCACGAGGGCATTGAAAAGATAATCCGTCTGACACCTCAGAAGGCAAGGCTTGTTTCAGGAAACACCCGCGAAAACGACAATAACGGCAAAAACAGCAATAACGACAAAAACGACAATAACGACAAAAATGACAAAAACGATAATAACGACAAAAACAACAAAAACGACAGCATCGGCTGCGAAACGGAAACGATCATTCCGGCGGAAGACGTCAAAGCCGGAGACTGCCTCAGAGTCCTTCCGGGCGAGATGATCCCGGTCGACGGCATGATCCTCCGCGGAGAAACGACCGTCGACCAGTCTGTCCTGACAGGTGAATCTCTCCCTGCGGATAAAACACCCGGCGATCATGTTTTCAGCGGTACGGTGAATCTTTTCGGAACGTTCGAAATGAAAGCCGAAAAAGCCGGAAAAGACAGCACGGTCCAGCGGATGATCCGGCTTGTCCGGTCTGCAGATGCAGGAAGATCCGACACGGTCCGTCTGGCAGACCGCTGGGCATCATGGCTGGTGATCGCCTCGTTTTCTTTTGCCGTCCTGACCGTATTAGTGACCCGCGACATCACAAGGGCTGTCGCCGTTCTTGTCGTTTTCTGTCCCTGTTCTTTTATCCTTTCAGCACCGACAGCGGTCATGGCCGCGATCGGGAATGCATCCGGGCGGGGGTATCTGATCAGCGACGGCGGCGCTCTTGAAAGACTTTCTTCTGTCAGAACAGTCGTTTTTGACAAGACGGGCACGCTGACCTGCGGTGTCCCGGAAGTCATTCTTGTCAGAAGTGTTTCGGAATATTCTCCCGATGAAGTGCATGAATTGGCATCATCCGCCGAAAAATTCTCTGAACACCCGTTCGCAAAAGCGATCATCAGAAGTTCCGGAAAAACGCCTTCTTCACCCGAAAGCTTTTCCATGATCCCGGGAAAGGGCATCATCGCCTCTGTTTCCGGAAAAACCGTCTGCGTCGGAAACGATTCCTTCATGGCTGAAAACAACATTCCCGTCCGTGAAGACATTCCGGCTGAAGCCTCTTTCCGTTTTTCAGAAGCCTGCACTGTCATCCACATTGCCGTTGACGGCATTCATGCCGGTTTTCTCGTTCTTTCGGATACCCTCCGCGACGATTGCCCGTCCGTCATCCGCCGCCTCAGAAAGCTCAGCATCCGGCCGGTCATGATGACCGGCGACAGACAGGAAGCTGCCGATATCATTTCCGGACAGGCAGGAATTTCTGACGTCTTTGCCGGCTGTCTGCCCGAAGACAAACTGAATTATATTGCCGGTCTTCAGAGATCCGGGGAAAAAGTCTGCATGATCGGAGACGGCATCAATGATGCACCCGCTCTCCGCAGAGCAGACGCAGGTATCGCAATGGGCGGGATCGGAAGCGATATCGCGATCGAAAATGCTGATATCGTCCTCACAAATGACAATATAAGCGGCTTTCCGCATCTGATCGGCCTTTCAAAACGCATGATGAAAACGATCAGATTCAATATCGTTTTTTCACTGATACTGAATATCGCCGCCGTCATCCTCGCCGCATCCGGTCTTCTGACACCTGTCGCCGGCGCATTGGTCCACAATGCGGGCAGCCTTTTCGTCATTCTCAATTCTGCCCTTCTGCTGACATGGAAACCGGAATAATTCCTGATCTGTTTTCCCGATCGGTTTTTCCTGTCTGTTTTCCCTTTCTGATTTCCTGATCTGTTTTCCCGATCAGTTTTCTCTGTCTGTTTCCCCGATCAGTTTTCCCTGTCTGTTTTCCGTCATGTTCTGATATTTCCTGATCTTCTGTCAGAAATCGTTATATGTTATCCGAATGCATTTTCCTGACACAGACAGCCGGCTCATGGCCGGCGGACGGGATCTGAATGACGGAAAGAACATACACCATAAAGATCAATGAACCCGGATGCGGGGACAGTACAAAGAAACCTGTCGTTATGACGATCGCCGGCAGCGATTCCGGGGGCGGCGCCGGGATCCAGGCGGATATAAAATCATTTGCCATGCACAACGTCCACGGGACATGCGTGATCGTTTCGGTCACGGCTCAGAACACAACGGGCGTCGACGCTGTTTTCGATATTCCGGTCGACATGATCGAAAAGCAGTTCCGGAGCATTACCGCCGACATGATCGTCTCCTGCGCCAAGACCGGCATGCTCTCATCACCTGAGATCGTTTCAAAGGCGGCCGATCTGATCCGGGAATCCGGGATCCCGCTCATCGTTGACCCTGTCATGGCTTCCGAATCCGGCGGTAAACTGCTCCGTCAGGAATCTGTCAGGGTCATGAAAGAAAAACTGCTTCCCGTCTCCTATGCCGTAACGCCCAACATCCGTGAAGCAGAGATCCTCTCCGGCATGAAGATCGGATCCCGGGACGATGTACTCAGAGCCGCCGCTGAGATCGCCAAGACCGGCGTCAGATATGTGATCGTGACCGGCGGCCATTCTGACGGCACTGATCTGATCTATGAGACAGCTTCAGGCCGCGTCACGGAGATCAAAGGAGAATTCGTCAAAGGCGGCACGCACGGTACCGGCTGCACTTATTCTTCCTCCCTGGCAGCATCGACCGCAAAAGGTCTTCCGATCGAAAAGGCGGCAGAGATCGCCAAAAAATTCGTCGTCAGAGGAATCCTTCACTCATCAGACATCGGCCGCGGCGTCTCCCCGATCAACGCTGCAGGATTTGCCGCAGAAATCCTCGAAAAGATCGGATATGATGACCGATAAAAAGGATCGGCCGAAACAAAACTGATAAAAAAGAAAAAACGGCCCTGTCCGGCGTGATGCCGGCGGGCCGTTCATGAAAAATCCGGTGTTCCTGCGCACCCGCGGTCATTCATGCGCCGGATTGAGGAAAGTCTGTTCTCTTCCCGGTCCGACCGAGATATATCTGATCGGAACGCCGATGCGGTCTTCAAGATATTTGATGTAGGCCTTGGCGTTTTCCGGCAGATCTTCGTAGGATCTGATGCCGGTCAGATCTTCTTTCCAGCCGGGGAGTTCTTCATAGACCGGCCGGCAGGCGGCAAGTGCTGCGGTATCCAGCGGCGGGTATGACATCTTTTCGCCGTTGCAGTCATAGGCGACGCACACTTTGATCGGGTCGAGGCCTGTCAGGACATCGATCTTCGTCAGGGCGATCTCGCTGTAACCGTTGAGGTTGACGGCTTTTAAAAGAAGGGGGAGATCGAACCAGCCGCAGCGTCTCTTGCGTCCGGTCGTGGTGCCGTATTCGCCGCCGACTTCCGCCATGCGGTCGCCGGTCTCATCTTTGAGTTCCGTCGGCAACGGTCCTTCACCGACTCTCGTGATGTAGGCTTTCACGATGCCGATCACGCCGGTGACTTTCATCGGGCCGACGCCGAGACCCGTACAGGCCGAGCCGGCAACGGTGGATGAAGAAGTCACATATTTCTGCGTTCCGTGGATGACGTCGAGGTGCGACCCCTGGGCGCCTTCCGCCAGAACGTTCTTTCCTTCTGCAAGCGCGCGGTTGATCTCGAGGGATGCGTCCGTCATATGATCGCGCAGTTTTCTGCCGGCCTCGCACAGGCGCTCAAAAACGTCATCATTGAGAACAGTTGCCGGATCGATGCCCGCTGCTTTTATGATTTCGGCTTTCTTTCTGAAAATGTCTTCCGCTTTGGCACGGAAGCGGGCTTCATCGCCGCAGAGGTCGCCCATGGTGATCTCATAGCGGGAAACTTTGTCCTGATAGGCGAATCCGATCCCTTTTTTGGTCGTTCCGATCTTGTCCGTCGTTCCGGCCTCGCTTAAAGAATCAAGTGTGATGTGATACGGCATGATGACGCTCGTCTTTTCATCGATGCCGAGATTGGCGGATGAGACTTCAATATGTCTGTCACGGAGCATCCGGATCTCGTCAAGGATCGTCAGCGGATTCATGACGACGCCTGCGCCGATCAGGACGCGGGAACCGACAAGGATGCCCGACGGGATCTGGTGAAGCTTGTATTTGACATCATTGACGACGACCGTGTGTCCGGCGTTGTCGCCGCCCTGAAATCTGGCCACAAGATCGTATCTGTCAGAGATCATGTCGACAACTTTGCCCTTTCCTTCATCCCCGAACTGGGAACCGGTGATAATTGTAAACATAGCGGAAAAATAACCGTTATTTCACATATGAACCTTTCTGAATGACCTGAGATCGGAAAATTTATCCGGGAGGCCTTTCTCAGACAGACCGGAAGATGAAAGGAAGATGAAACGAAGATGAAAGGAAGACGAAAGAATGATGAAGAAAGATGAAAGGAAGATGAAAGAAAGATGGAAGGAGGATGAAAGAAAGATGGAAGGAAGATGAAAGAATGATGAAGAAAGATGAAAGGAAAATGAAAGGAAGATGAAAGGAAAATGAAAGGAAGATGAAAGGAAAATGAAAGGAAGATGAAAGGAAGATGAAAGGAAGATGAAAGGATGACGGCAGACACAACGGAACGACAGG
>JAGAEB010000178.1 GCA_017613335.1 Methanosarcinaceae archaeon | reverse complement strand
TCGAAGCGCTGAACGGCTGACAGCCGTTTTCTGAAACTCTCTTTCTCTTTTTTTTTGACCGGGATCAGAGCCGGCGCCGGGACCGTCCCGGATATCCGCCGGCCCGATCCGGGCCGGAATATCTTCCCGGATTTTTCCCGGCGCATAAAGCGGATTCATCCGAGCTTTTATGTAAAAAGCGCACTGTGAAAAACACAGTGGCACAACAGTGAAAAACACAGTGGCACAACAGTGAAAAACACAGTGGCACAACAGTGAAAAACACAGTGGCACAACAGTGAAAAACAGTATCATAAGACTGCGAAACACCGTGAAGGCTACGCAGTGCAGGATCAAAAAAATGTCGGCGATGAAATGCCCCGGATCGGGGCATCTCATCGGCCGGATGGTTCTCATTCAGAGACTGAAATTCTTTTTGGCCCAGTCGGCGGCGTTGTGCAGGACTTTGAGGTTCATGTCGACAAGTTTCTGTTTGCCGGCGAAGCTTGCGGCAAGGGCTTCTTCGAAGTCCTTCTCGGAAAGGCCTGTTTTTCCGGTCGCCATGATGACGCCGAGCATGGCGGTGTTGGCTGCTTTGGCGGAGCCGCCTTCGAGTGCGATATCGGTCGCAGGAACGGCGATTCCTTTGACGCCGGCCGGAATGTCGACATCGCCGATCGCGGAATCGTAGAGGATGTAACCGCCTTCTTTGACGTCTTTGGCGAATTTTTCAACGGACGGTTTGTTGAGGCAGACAAGGATATCCGGGTGATAGACGATCGGAGAGCCGATCTCGGATCCGGAGAGGATGACGGAGCAGTTGGCGGTTCCGCCGCGCTGTTCCGGTCCGTATGACGGATACCATGACGTGAATTTTCCGGCCGCCGAACCGGCGTGGGCAATGACGATGCCCAGAGAGAGGACGCCCTGTCCGCCGAAGCCGGACATCTTGATGTAGCGCGGCTCAAAGGCAGCGTCAGGCACGGCTTCATCGACGCTTGCGTCCATGTTGAAGATCTCGCAGAGCTTTTCCGTAGACATGTCGCTCGCAGGTCTTGAAACAGGTTCTGCTTCGGCGGATCTGTCGCGGAAGTTTCTGACCGGGAATTCTTTTTCCATTTCGTTGTTGATGAAATCGGCAGCGCCTTTCGCATCCTGTTTCAGGTTTGTCGGGCAGGCAGAGAGGACTTCGACAAAAGCGTAGCCTTTTTTGTCCCGCTGGATCTCAAGGGCTTTTCTGACGGCCGCTTTTGCTTTTCTGATGTGTTTGCTGTCGGAGACGGAGACACGTTCAACGAAGACCGGCGCTTTGAGCGTGTCGATGAGTTCGCAGAGGTGAAGCGGATAGCCGGCCTGCTGCGGGGCTCTGCCGTTCAGACAGGTCACCGTCTTTTCGCCGATGAGCGTCGTCGGTGCCATCTGGCCGCCGGTCATGCCGTAAACGGTGTTGTTGACGAAGAACACGGCGATCTTTTCGCCGCGGTTGGCTGCCTGAAGCGTTTCATTCAGACCGATGGAAGCAAGGTCGCCGTCGCCCTGATAGGAGATGACGACAGCGTCGTCTCTTGCGCGGGAAATGCCTGTTCCGACGGCAGGCGCTCTGCCGTGGGCGACCTGGACGTTTCCGAAATCGAAATAATAATAGGCGAAAACGGAACAGCCGACAGGACTGATGAGAACGCAGCGGTCCTGGATGCCGAGTTCGTCGATCGCCTCACCGATGAGTTTGTGGAGCACGCCGTGGCCGCATCCCGGGCAGTAGTGCGTCGCCGTCGGGGCAGCGCCGCCTTTTCTTTCAAAAACGGCGTTCATGCTTGCGGGTCTGCGGTACACTTTTTCATTTCCGATCTCAACCGGCATCAGTTCATTCCCCCTTCAGTTTTTCCGGCAACGACAGCATGGATCTTCTCCATGATCTTTTCAATATCGATCAGATTTCCGCCGAGGCGGTAAACGAGTTCGACCGGTCTTCTGCATTCTGTTGCGAGGCGGATGTCTTCGCGCATCTGCCCGTAGCTCATTTCAACGGAGATGAAGACGCAGTCTCTTTTTGCGATTTCTTTGAGTCTCTTTTCCGGGAACGGATAGAGCGTGATCGGGCGGAAAAGGCCGACTTTGAGGCCTTCTTTGCGGGCCATATCGACAGCCGTCTTTGAAATGCGGCTGCTGATACCGTAAGAAACGAGAATGATCTCGGCATCGTCGACCATGTATTCTTCGTACATCTGTTCGTTTTCACGCAGAGAAGCATATTTTTTCAGGAGGTGTTCGTTGAAGGCTTCCTGCTGTTCGAAGTCGAGGAAAATGGATGTCACCAGATTCTTTTTGGTCTCTGCGTTGCCGCTGACGGCCCAGGTGTTGTCGATCGAGGGAACGATGGCTTTTTCCGGGAATCTGAGCGGTTCCATCATCTGGCCGAGGACACCGTCTGCGAAGACGACGGCCGGATTTCTGTATTTGAAAGCGAGCTCAAAGGCTTTGATCGTAAAGTCGCACATTTCCTGGACGGAGTTGGGTGCAAGCACGATGTTGTGGTAGCTGCCGTGGCCGCCGCCTTTGACGATCTGGTCGTAGTCGGCCTGTTCCGGACCGATGTTTCCGAGACCCGGACCTGCTCTCTGGACATCTGCGATGACGCACGGAAGCTCAGAGCCGGCCATATACGAAATGCCTTCCTGTTTCAGGCTGATGCCGGGTCCGGAAGATGCCGTCAGGACGCGGTGTCCGGCAGATGCGGCACCGTAGACCATGTTGATCGCGGCTTCTTCGGATTCCGCCTGGACGAATTTGCGGTCGGCCATGGGGAAGTATTTGGATGCTTCGTGGAGGATCTCGCTGGCGGGCGTGATCGGGTAGCCGAAGTAGCAGTCACATCCTGCATAGAGGGCGCCGACGACGACGGCCGTGTTTCCTTTAATAAGCTGGACGGGCATTTTTCAGGCCTCCTTTTTTTCTTTTTTCGGAATGTGGACTTCAATGGCGGACGGTTCCGGGCATGTGTAATAGCAGTTCGTACAGCCGGAGCAGCCGGAGCCGGCGTATTCGACATAAGTGTAGCCGCGGGCGTTCAGAACAGTTCCCATCTTAAGAACGCCTTTCGGGCAATCCATAATGCAGCGGCCGCAGGCCTTGCATTCCAGTGCATTGATCACCGGATACGGTGAAGATTTGTCAGTTTCAGTCATGTTATCAGACCTGAAGATCAGATTCCGGAAAATTCAGCAACGGATTTCCGGACATCTGTAATTTATGATAATGAAAGACGGAAAATGAAACTGAATCATGTATAATAAATTAATCGGATGATCGGCGGAAAAATGATGAAAAAACGAAAGAGCAGAAGACAAAAAGGAAGCCGGAAAACAGGGGATCAGGATGACCGGAAGGAAAAAAGAACAGCAGGAGAAAAGAACAATCACGAAAAATCCGAGTGTTATAAATATTGGAAAAACGATACC
>JAGAEB010000177.1 GCA_017613335.1 Methanosarcinaceae archaeon | reverse complement strand
GCTTTCGCTCGCTTTGCTCGCGATATGTTCGCAAAATCTGTTCGCTTCGCTCACAGATTTTCCGTTTTCTATATGCATCTTCTGTCTCTGCTCTTCCGATTTCATTTCTTTTCCAGAATGACGTTCACCCATTTTTCTTCCTCTCTTCCGGGTCTGACGTCTGCTGACACCCAGAGTTCTCTGATCGTGAAGACGTCTGTTTCTTCAATGAAATCTTTCAATGATCCTTCCGTCATGTCCGTGAACTGACGGCCGGTTCTGATCCCTTCGAATGTGCCGCATTTGAATGATGTATACATAACGCCGCCGTTTTTGAGGGCGCGTGCTGTTTTTGAAAAAACGTCCGCGAGGTCTTTTCCGGTCAGGTGGAGGATCGAGGAGCAGGCCCAGATGCCGTCATATTTTTCTTTTTCATCGAGATCCTGAAAAAGAAGGCATCTGACAGGCAGGCCGGTGAAAGCGGCGGCAATGCTGCACATTTCAGGAGAGCCGTCGACGGCTTCGACGGAATAACCGAGATCGAGGAAATGCTTCGAATCGCGGCCCGATCCGCAGCCGAAGTCGAGGATAAGGCTGCCGGGCATCATATATTTCAGGAAACGGTTCTGCGTTTCACTGAAATCAACGTCGCCTGTTGATGCTGCGAATGCGGCTGCGTTTTTTTGGTAATATCTGAGCGTTTCGGCCGTTTCATCGGATAATTTTTCAAAGTCAGTCAGATCGGTCACCTCATGATCAGAATGTTCCTTTCAGTCTGTTGTTTTTTTCAGTCTGTTGTTTTTTTCAGTCTGTTGTTTTTTGTCTGTTGTTTTTTTTCAGTCTGTCATTATTCGGGCTTTTGTGATGATGTCCCATCTGACGTCTGCACGGACGAATTCCGGGACGTCGCCGATGATGCCTATGTTTTTCCCTTTGATGAGGACGGCGCCGTCGATCTTTCCGGAGACGGAAAATAAGGGGGTGTTTCCCGGGATTTCGTTTTTGTCTTCGATGCGGAAATCGCGGATTTCGTTAAGGGCTTTTTCGATCAGTTTCTGTGATCTGTCTGTTTTTTCTTCATCGGTGAGGTTTTCGGTGTCGGTCTCTGAATAGGCATTTCCGAGGGCCGTTGCGGCTGAATCTGCGAGCGGGACACTTTTTGAAAAAATAATGGCGGCATCTGCGTTTCCGAAACTGATGGATGGTCCGACCGTTCCGGACGATGTGCAGACGCCGAATATGGTCTCATTTTCTGTCGGCGGGATCCGGAAGCCGAGATCTTTAAAAGAAGATGATCCGGCATAAATGCCGATCGTCAAAGGGACGTTTCCTTTTGAGGCGGGATTATAGACGGCAATGTCGCCGCCGTTGTCGACAAGCGCAAAAGAGGCGCCGGCTCTGACCATGGCCGCAACGGCGAACGCCGCGATCGTTCCGGCAACGGCGCTCATCGGACCGATGCCCGCGGCGTTTCCTGCCAGAGTCATCCTTCTGACGATCTCCGGTTTTTCAGGGACGCAGGGCCATGGTTCCAGCGTCGATTCAAAATAAGGGTCTGAAAAAATAAAACTTTCAAGTTCAGTCCTTTGTTTCAGAATTTCTTCTTTTGCCGTTTCAATGAACGATCTGTCATCCGCCATGATCGTCACGATCGTCTCTTTCATCTGAAAATGTTCGCGGATACGCTTTTCCGGCGTCCTGCCGGAAAAATTGTCTTCATCGGATCCTGTCATATAAGATCACACTCCTGATCGGGTATTTTTCGCTGCGCGTTGTCCGTCATTTCGCTGCTGAGATTCCTGCAGCGCTTTGCTGTGCAGCGTTTTTGCTGTGCGGGCTTTTCTGTACAGCGCTTTGCTGTGCGGACTTTCCTGGGCAGCGTCTGCTGTACGGCGCTTTAAATTTTTTCATCATATATACTTTTCAGATAATCCATGCAGATCCTCTGCTGGATGAGACGGAGGACAATGATAAAACAGACGGCTGCCGAAAAAAGAAGGAGCAGTTCGTGCGGCAGATCCGTGAAGAATAACTTCATTCCGGCCAGAAAGACGATGTAAAGACCGAAAAAGATCAGGTTGTATTTGCTGAGTGTGTTTCTGATCGGTCCGAAAACGTGAAGACCGCAGTTCTCACAGCGAAAACCGGTGTATGAGCCCAGAAATGTGTTGATCTCAGCTTCTTTTCCGCATTCGGGACATGAAAATTTCATGGACGGAGTTACGGACGAAGTTGTATATAAAAATATAAAAGACGGCGCGTTCCCTTTCCGGGAAAACAGAAAAGGCCGCAGCACGCCCGGCTGATCTGAATCTGAGATCTGAGCTGAGATCAGCGCCGGGGTGTGCTGCGGCCTTCGTCTTTTCGTTCTCTGTGAAAGGCTTCCTGCCTTCTTTTCCGGAACCGCTTTATGTTTACTGTTTTCCGGCGCGGTTCAGGACAAGGATCATCTCACGGCAGCATTTGCAGGCGACGGCTGTTGAAACGCCGGACGTGTCATAATTCGGAGCGAGTTCAACAAGATCGGCGCCGACGATATGATTGAGTCTGCAGAACTGTCTGTAGCCCCACATCATTTCTTTGAATGTGATCCCGCCGGGCTCGGGCGTTCCGGTTCCGGGGAAGACGGAAGGGTCGAAGACATCAAGGTCGATCGTGATGTAGACAGGTTTGTCTTTCAGTTTTTCACAGACTTCATCGAGCGTCTCAAGGTCGTGCTTGTGAAGATAAGTGTGTCCGGCAGCGGCCCATTCGAATTCAGCTCTTTCGCCTGAGCGGATGCCGAACTGGAAAATGCGGCCGTCTCCGAGGATGTCATAACATTTCTTAAGAACAGTCGCATGGCTGAGGGAGACGTCGAAAAATTCGTCGCGCAGGTCGGTGTGCGCATCCAGATGGATGATGTGCAGATCCGGATATTTTTCGGCCAGCGCACGGACGGCGCCGAGCGTGACCAGATGTTCGCCGCCGATCATGAGCGGCTTTTTGCCGGCATCGATGATCTCCTTCACCTGGCCGCAGATACGGTCAAGCGCAAGAACCTGGTCGCCGAAAGGCATCACGAGATCGCCGATGTCGGCCGTTCTGTAATTCGTGATCTCATCGTCGAGATAGGGGGAATACATTTCAAGACCGTAGGAATCGGGACGGACCGCCGACGGGCCGAATCTTGTTCCCGGTCTGAAAGAGACCGTTCCGTCGTAAGGTGCGCCGAAAAGAATGACATCTGCTTCCTCCGGCGGTGCGCTGCAGCTGAGAAATTTGTATGTGACTTTGTCCATGAAAAACAACCCTGTCAAATATGATCTGTAAATGTGATCCGTTTTTTCCGGCTTTCTTATTCTGTGCCGGCTCTTTCTGTTTCAATTGTTCTTTCCGTGCCGGTTTATTCTGTTTTGATCGATCTTTCCGGCTCGGTTCTTTTTGTTCTTATTGCTCTTTCCGTTTCTGTTACCGGATCTTCCGCTCTTGTTTCCGGAATTTCTGCTGCCTGATCTGCCGCCGGATTTCCGGTTGCCTGATCTGTTTCCGGATCTGCCGCTTTTTCCTTTTGATCTGTTGCCGATGTTCATGGCAACGTCTTCATAATGGACGGATTTTCCGACGCGGTCTTTCTCTTTCCTGTTTTTCCCGTTGTTTCCGTTCTGTTCTTCGACAACGACGAGGATCTTGTCCGGTTCGAAACTGTCTTTGATCATGCAGGAACAGTTATCTTTGCAGTAACAGATCTCGGCAAGCGTTTCACTCGTGATCCTTTCGCCGGGGATGCACAGCGGAATGCCCGGGGGATAGATCATGACGGCTTCCGCGGCGATCTCGCCGATCGCATCTTCAAAGCTGATCGCTTTTTTATCCGAATAGAAGGCCTGACGCGGTGACATGACGAGCGGCGGGACGCTGATCCTGTCCTGGGGAACGGCGATCGGATCGTATTTGCCGTAATACGTTTCAGAAAGATCTCTGAAAGCGTCGACGAGACGCCCGATCGTTTCGGCATTGTCGCCGATCCCGACGACGGCCAGAACGAGCATCGGTTCTGCCAGTTCCATCTGGATGCCGTATTTCTCGGACATGATATCGTAGACATCAAATCCGTCAAGACCGAGTCCCGTCACATTGATGAGGATCTTTGTCGGATCGTATATCATCGACCGGACGCCGGTCGTCTCATCGATATCCGGATCCTGGATGACGAGACCGGGAATCTTTGCCAGCTCTCTCTTCGCTTTCCGGCATTCGTAGGCGAGTTCCGTAAAGATCTCCTCGCCTTCCGTCGCCAGCATCTTTCTTGATGATTCAAGCGAGGCCATCAGCAGATAACTCGGACTTGTCGTATGGAACATGATCACTCTCTTTTTGATCGAGTGATATTTGACGAGGCCTTCGTTGTGAAGGAGCATGGCGCTCTGTGTAAATGAGCCGCCTGTCTTGTGGGTACTCGTGATCACAAGATCTGCGCCGAGTTCGGCGGCAGACTTGGGCAGTCTGGAACAGAATGAAAAATGGGCACCATGCGCCTGGTCGACAAGAACGATGACGCCTTTTGAATGGGCATAATCGATGATGGATTTTATATCCGTACAGGCGCCGTAATAGGTCGGGTAGACCAGAAAAAGAACTTTGGCATCAGGATTTTCTTCTATGGCTCTTCTGACCGTATCGAGCGTGACGCCGCTTGCGATGCCGAATCTGCGGTTGATCTCCGGTTCAATGTAGACCGGTACGGCTCCCGAAAGAATGAGTGCATTCGTCACGGATTTGTGCGTGTTCCTCGGAAGCAGGATCTTGTCGCCGTCATAACAGACGGTCATGATCATGATGTGGACGCCGCCTGAACTGCCGTTGACGATGAAAAAAGCATGATCGGCATGATAAGCATCCGCCGCCAGTTCAAGAGATTCCTTGATGACGCCGTGCGGTTTTGAAAAAGAGTCCAGGCCGACGGGCGCATTGACGTCCATCAGAAATGCTTCTCTGCCGATGAGTTTCTGGAGATCGCAGCAACGTAAACCGCGTTTGTGACCGGGTACGTCGAAGGAAGTGATCCCCCTCTCATTATATGCGCGGAGCGCATCAATAATAGGTGTACGGTTCTGGTCCATTATTATTTGTCCTCTTTACAAATGTGACAATGGTAACAAAATTCCCGTCAGGATATACGGAAAACATGTCTTCCTTCTCTGCTCAACCGTACATGACAGGGTCACAGAAAATTACACCATAATCCCCAAGACATTATTTAAAAGTATCTAAGTTCAGACAGTGTTTTCATGATCTTTCTGAAATGTCTCGTCAGTGTGTTTTATCGGACTGAATATTTTTATTCATGTGGTGTTATTTGCCTGATCCGGATCCATATTTCCTGATATGTTCCGAAGCCGTATTCCTGATATGTTCTGAATCATAAGTTTCTTATTTTATACAGACAGTTCTGTTTCATATTTCATGAATGTCGGGCATATCTGTCCGTCTGTCATTTTTCCGGAGTTTTTTTATGTCAGTTTTTGAAGAGAAACCGCAGACGAAGATCGTCTGCACGATCGGGCCCGGGAGTTCTGATATCGGGATCCTTAAAGAGATGCTTGAGGCGGGCATGAATACGGCCCGTCTGAATTTTTCCCACGGGACGCATGAGGAACATAAGGCGCGTCTTGATCTCATCCGCCGGGCATCCGCTGAATCGGGGATTCCTGTCGCGGTCCTTCTTGACATGAAGGGCCCTGAGGTCAGGACAGGGATCATCGAAAACGACGGCTTTGAGATCCGGACCGGAGAGACGCTTATCCTGACATCGGAGGATCGTATCGGAACGCCTGACGGTGTTTCTTACAGTTACAAGAACCTTGCCCGCGAGATCCGTCCGGGAATGCGTATTTTCATTGATGACGGCATCATTGAGCTCCGCGTCCGTGAGATCGTTCTGTCATCCGGGGCTTTTTCCGAAAATGCGTCTTCGTTTGACAGGATCATCTGCGATGTCGTCACGGGCGGTCCGGTCGAAACGAAAAAAGGGATCAATGTGCCTGATGCGGATCTCAGCATTCCGGGACTTTCCGCGACAGATCTGGCGGACATCGATTTCGGGATCCGTGAACAGGTCGATTTCATCGCTGTCTCTTTTGTCCGCTGTGCACAGGATATCGTCAACGTCAGGAATATCCTGAAAGCGGCGGGCTCTCCGATCCATCTCATCGCGAAGATCGAGAACCGGCAGGGGATCCGGAATGCCAAGGAGATCATCAGCGTCTCTGACGGTCTTATGGTCGCCCGCGGCGATCTCGGCGTCGAGATCCCTGTCGAAGAAGTGCCTGCCCGGCAGAAAGATCTCATCCGGCTGTGCAATCGTTACGGAAAACCGGTCATTACGGCGACGCAGATGCTCGATTCGATGACGCGGAATCCGAGGCCCACGCGCGCAGAAGCCGGCGACGTTGCCAACGCTGTTTTTGACGGCACGGATGCTGTCATGCTCTCGGGGGAGACGGCGAAAGGAAAATATCCTGTCGAATCCGTCCGGATGATGGCAAAGATCGCCAAACGCGCGGAGCAGTATGATCCCTGGCGTGAAGCAAATGTGAATTATATACGCTGTCCGCACACGGAAAATCTGAACTATATCAAAGAACACATCGGCGACCGGGAAAAAGAAAAGATCATCCTGCCGTACGCGATCGCCAAATCCGCCTGCACGCTTGCGGAAAACATCTGTGCGAAAGCCATCCTCGTCTCGACGGGATCGGGCTTTACGGCCGCAAAAGTCGCGTCTTTCAGACCGGATGTCCCGATCATCGCAGGAACGCCTGACGACGGTTCTTTCCGCCGGATGCTCCTGATCCGGGGCGTTGTGCCCATCACGACCGGCAGCACATCTTCGACCGATGAAATGCTCGGCAGCATCATCGCGCGGTCACGCGACGCCGGATACGTCTCCGACGGCGACAGGGTCGTTCTCGTTGCAGGCATTCCTGCCGGAAAAAAGACGACGAATCTCATCAAGGTCCATGTGATCGGCGAAGATCTGTACTGAAAAAACGAAAAGACAGCATCCGGAAATCCCGTTTTCAGGCGTTTCCGGGTGATCTTCCGGCGGTCTTCCGATGATCTTCCGGCTGATCTTCCGGTCTGCTTCTCTTATTTTAATCTGTCGCTGTGCAATACATACGGTCACATCTATATTACAACAGGACGTTATCAGATCCGTCCTCATCAGGACCGGTCTGATAATGGGACCGCCCTGATCCGGACAGGAGACGATAAAAAATGAAATACGTCAATTGCACAGGCTTTGCCTGTACTGTATGGGCCGGCGAAACAAAAGATGAAGAAATCCCTGTCATGGTCATAGACGCGGAACCTTCTGATACTGTTTCTCTTCAGCGCGAATATATAGAGATGGATACGATGGACGGCATACCCGTCAAAGCGTATCGCGTCACCCAGATAAAGAATATGCCGGAGCCGTTACCGGAAACTGTTTTTATAGTCTCTCCGAGCGTCCTTGATTATATCAACCGTCATACGCAGCGGACGGATTTCGTCTGCATGGCCGATAAAGTGTACAAGCGTTTCGATAAAGACGGCAATCTTATCCGCGACTATGAGATGTCCGAAGACGACGAATATGATATTATCCGCGTCGGATACAGAGCTTTCAGCTACGGTGATATCAATGATCTCATGTGAAAGGATCTCTGTCCCCGGGGTTTTAAACATAAGAGCCGGAAATCCCGCGTTTTCCCGGCAGACGGACAGATCATTCTGTCCGCCGGATCTGCCCGGTCAGTACGGCCGGTCAGAGATGTCCCATCTGTCCGTTCCGTCAGAACAATCCGTTCCGCCCGTTCAATCTGTTCCGTTAAGTCCCTGGGCCGAATTCAAAAAACATCAGCGTCAGATCATAGCCGATGCCGGCTTCGATTTTTCCGAAGTGCCTGTCGAAGGTCGCTGCAGGGTCATCTTTCATAATACCGATTTCTGGCTGGAACCTTCAGAAGCGCTCCGCTTCAGCATGCTTTCGGCCGGACTGACGCGGGAAAGAAGGAAATTCAAAAAAGTATACAACGGGAGGGTCTGATGATGAAATATCTTATCAGAAGTGCAGACCGCGGTGCTGATGAAGGCGGTATGGCCTGCGGCCCGGTCGGAGGAGCCGACGTTGCAGAAGCAGAATTTGAAGATGAGAACGGAAATGTATTCTGGCTGAGCCTGGCTGAATTCGACGGCTTACCGAATTTTTACAGAACCGACAGACCCACATTTGATTTCCAGATCGATATCGCACATATTACCGATGACGATATCGCCTATCTTAATGACACCTATATTCCGATCGGGGACTATGAAGATATTTTCAGCAATCAGGATGATGAACTGACGGAATTATACAGGTATC
>JAGAEB010000176.1 GCA_017613335.1 Methanosarcinaceae archaeon | reverse complement strand
TTTTCCTGATCCGGTTTTCCTTGTTTTTCCTGATCCGGTTTTCCTTGTTTTTCCTGATCCGGTTTTCCTTGTTTTTCCTGATCCGGTTTTTCCGGGTTTCCATCCTCTCTCACGATCCCGCGGATCTTTTCCGTCTCATCCCGAAGCCCGGGCGCATTTCCGCAGATCACGGCTGTTTTTCCCCGGATCGCCTTTCTGAGGATCTCCGTCGCTTTTTCCGGAGGCAGGGCATTTTCCGCCTGCGCAATGAATGCGGTCGATTCTTCGTCATCTTTTTGGGAAAAGCCTGTGTCTTTCAGGATCTCCTGATAATAAGGTTCCCATTTTTCATATTCCATGATTCTCCCGCCTGAAATTCAGATTTATATACTGATATCGGTTTATAAGGTCATTATTCTGCTTATCTGTTTCTTTCATTTACCCGGCAATATGTCTGCCTGAAACATCCGGCGATCATATTCTGACATATTGTCATGACATATCCGAAATCTCTGAATTCCCGAAGGATTAAAATGAATTCCGAAACCAACACCAAGATTGAAGATGTTCTGATCGAATCCCTGCCGTACATCCGCGATTTTGCCGATTCCGTGATGGTCGTGAAAGTCGGCGGCAACGCCATGGCAAATCCGGAAGCTGCTTCCGATCTGACTGAAAACATCATCAAAGACATCGTCCTTCTCCACTTCGTCGGCGTCAAGATCGTCGTCGTCCACGGCGGCGGCCCCGAAATTTCCGAAAAAATGACACGCCTCGGAAAAACACCGGAATTCATCGGCGGCCTGCGCGTCACCGATGATGAAACGCTCGAGATCGCCACCATGGTCCTTGTCGGAAACATCAACACGCGCATGGTCTCTCTCATCAACAGATTCGGCGGCAAAGGCGTCGGACTGAACGGCATCGACTCCCGTCTCATCCTTGCCCGCAAAAAAATGCAGAAAGTCGTCATCGACGGCAACGTCGAAGATGTCGACATCGGCTGGATCGGCGAGACAGAGATCATCAACCCCGAGATCCTCAACATCATGATCGACAACGGCTACATCCCGGTCATCTCCCCGATCGCGACAGACATCAACGGCCATTCCCTCAACATCAACGCCGATACCGTTGCAGGCGACATCGCCGCCGCGCTCGGCGCCAAAAAACTCATCATGATGACAGACGTCTCAGGTGTTCTCCGCGACAGAAACGACAAATCTTCCAGAATGTCCCAGATCGACGTCAACGAGATCGAAAATCTCATCGATGCCCGGGTCATCGCAGGCGGCATGATCCCGAAAGTCAGAGGAGCCGCCGTCGCCGTCAAAAGCGGCGTCGAAGGCGTCCACATCATCAACGGCAGCGAAAAACACTCCATCCTCCTCGAACTCTTCACCGACACCGGCGTCGGCACGATGATCCACGACGGCAGCAAAGATGAGTGAAAACCGGATCCTCACGAAACAGAAGATCCTCACGATCTTCTGTTTTTTTTTATTTTCCGGATCTTTTTATGACGCCCGGGTCGTCGGAATCTTATTAATACTCTGCCTGCTTTTAAGCAGGCAATGTCTCACATTTTTGAAATCATCGCAAAAGACGCCGCCGGCCGTATCGGAAAACTGAAAACGCCGCACGGTGTCGTTGAAACGCCGACTGTCATGCCGGTCATCAATCCGAATCTTCAGACGATCCGTCCGTCCGAAATGAAAGAATTCGGCGCCGAGATCCTGATCACGAATTCCTATATCATCTACACGCGTGACGAACTCCGTGAAAAAGCGCTCAAAGACGGTCTTCACGCGCTCCTTGATTATGACGGGCCGCTCATGACGGATTCCGGCTCTTTCCAGCTTTCCGTTTACGGTGACGTCTGCGTCACGAATCCGGAGATCATCGATTTTGAAATGAAGATCGGAACCGACATCGGCGTGCCGCTCGACATCCCGACGGCGCCTGACGTGACATATGAACAGGCATCATCCGAACTTGAGATCACGAACGAACGCATCGCCGAAGCGAGGAAACGCGTGCCTCCGTCCGACGGAAATCCGGGATCGGGCATGCTTCTGGCAGGACCTGTCCAGGGCGCCGTCTATGAAGATCTCCGCGAAAAGAGCGGCCGGTTCGTCTCGGAACAGAAATGCGACGTGTTTCCGATCGGCGCTGTCGTACCGCTCATGGAAGCCTACCGCTACGCCGAACTCGTCGACGTCATCGTCGCCGCCAAACGCGGACTCGACCCGACCGTTCCGGTCCACCTTTTCGGTGCCGGCCATCCCATGATGTTCGCGCTCGCCGTCGCGCTCGGCTGCGATCTTTTCGACTCGGCCGCATATGCGCTTTATGCCAAAGCCGGCCGTTACATCACCGTCAACGGCACATATCACATCGACAAAATGAGATATCTCCCGTGCAGCTGTCCCGTCTGCCGCGGAAAATGCGCCGAAGACATAAGATCTTCCCCGGACCGCGATGAACTTCTCGCCCGTCACAACCTCTATGTGACATTCGACGAGATCCGCCGCATCAAACAGGCGATCCTCGATGAAAAACTCCTTGAACTCGTCGAACTCAGATGCCACGCGCATCCGAAAATGCTCAGCGCGCTCGATGCCCTCGCCGCACACGCCGATTATCTCGAAGAGCGTGACCTCAGTACGAAATCGACCTTCTTCGAATGCAGCGCCGCCTCCGCCGGCCGCCCGGAAGTCCTTCACCACGAAAAACGCCTCGACCGCATCACCGTCTCCGGAAAAGTCCTCATCCGCCCGGCCTCAGGCAAAGCCGACAAAGACTACGACCGCCTGATGAATTTCCTGCCGCCGTTCGGCGCCTACCCGGTCGAACTCGAAGAAGTCTATCCCTTCAACGCCGAAGTCACGGAACAGCCTTCCCGCGCCTCCCTGGAACGCGCCCTCAAAAACACCGTTGCGATCATCCGCAACAACCCGGACGCCGAATTCACTTTTGTCAAAGGCCGGAACATCCGGAACGCCGACCCGGCTCTCTTCGAAGAACTCTCGACCGTCTGCCGCATCGTTGAAAGCTTTGCCGCACTGCACGATGACGAAGAATGATCCGAAAAAGAAAAGGCCGGCGAAAGCCGGCCGGGATCCGTTTCCTGTCCGCCCTGACGCTGTCTTTTTCCTGCTCTGTTTCTTCTCCATCCTCTGCCTTTTATCCTGCTTTGTCTCTTTTCTGATTTGTTTCTTCTCCATCCTCTGCCTTTTATCCTGCTCTGTCTCTCCTCATTCTCTGTCTCTCCTCATTCTCTGTCTTTTATCCTGCTCTGTCTCTCCTCATTCTCTGTC
>JAGAEB010000175.1 GCA_017613335.1 Methanosarcinaceae archaeon | reverse complement strand
TGACAGTTCCGGGAAAGATACGGATTTCCGTGCCGGGAATGAAAATCATTATCTGTGAATGTATAAACATGAAAAGAAAAGGCCATGACCTCTCCTTTCATGTTTATGATCCGTTTTCCGTTCCGGTTTTTTATACCGGAAGCTGTTCCTGATCTGCTTTTCCGGAAATTTCATTTTTGAATATCTCGTTTTTGAAGATTTCGTTTTTTGAGAATTTCTTTTTTGAAGATCTCGTTTGAGGATTTTCGTTTTTCGGCAATTCTGTTCTCTGACGGTCTGTTTTTCTTTCAGTTCAGGGAGTATCTGATCTCTGTTCCTGTTTTTCCGGATTTTGCAATATTTTCCGCCATTGTTCTGAATGATGACGTATTCTCAGCATTTTCGTTGCCGAAGCCCAGCAGGCGGGAGATGACGGAATAATCTTCATAATCCATATAAACGAGTGTGACACTGCTCACACCGGCGAGTTCTTTTGCTTTTCCGACTGCCGTGTAGAAATTGCCGAAATCGTCTGCCAGTTTCAGGTAAACAGCATCGTCTCCGCTGTACGCACGCCCGTCAGCGAGTTTTTCAACTTCTCTGATGCTCATATGACGGCCGGCGGCGACATCTTCAATAAAACGCCTTGCGCCGCTGTCTATGAATTTCTGCCAGTACAGGCGCTCTTCATCTGTCAGCTCCCGGTACGGATAGAACATATCTTTAAAAGCGCCGCTTTTGAAGATTTCTATTTTGATACCTTCCGATTCAAGTGATTCCGAATAATCCGTATGAATGCCGACCGATCCGATCGATCCTGTCATCGTGCTCTTTGTTACATAAACGTAATCGCACTGAGAAGCGACCCAATAAGCCGCGCTGGCGCCTGTATCACCGATCGATGCTACGACAGGAATTCCGGCAGCCTGCGCCCGCCTGATCTCCATATTGATCTCTTCAGCCGCAGAACCGCTGCCGCCGCCGCTGTTTATCCGCAGGACGATCGCAACGCAGTCGTCATCGACAGCCTGACGGATGAGGCGGCAGACCGTATCGGATCCTGCATATCCGGAACCGTAGGGCAGTTCTCCCGTCACCATTTCCCCGTAAATGTTGATCACGGCGATCTTGGGACCCGAATCAGCTTCCTCAAAACTGTAAAAGAAAAGGCCGGCGATCGCCAGAAGAACGATCAGGCACGCAAAAAATCCGTATTTGTAAAACCTTGCGCTTTTCCCGTCGTTCTTCTTCGATCTTTTTTCCTCTTCGCTCCTTCTTTCTTCTTCGCGTTTCCTTTCTTCTTCGCGTTTCCTTTCTTCTTCGTGCTTCCTTTCTTCTTCGCGCTTCCTTTCCTCTTCGTTCCTTCTTTCTTCTTCGCGCTTCCTTTCCTCTTCGTTCCTTCTTTCTTCTTCGCGCTTCCTTTCTTCGGTTTCGTCTTTTCTTTCCGCTCTGTTTTTCATTTCCTCTTCTCTTGCGGATCCCTCCGGCACAACTGCGCTTTCAGCATTTTTTTTGACCGGCGTTTCTTTCACATCGTCAGTCCGGTCTCCGGACAGTCCGTTGCCGTTGCGGGAAAAACTGTAATACGGGCGGTAACGTGATCCTGTCTCTGTTTTTTTTGTTTTTTGAGGGTTGTTCTGAATATCGTTTCCGGCATAACTGTAATACGGGTGATAACGGGAGCCGGATGTTTCAGGATTATCCTGTGCGATGCTATTGTCCATGATTTTTCCTCCTTCTGTTTTTCAGAATATGTCTCAGTCATTTCCGTTTCAGCATTTTTCGTTTTCAGATATCTGTCTATCTGATTTTCATCTGCAGATTCTTAGTGACATCTCTATATTTTAATTATTCTCTGAATGTTATGCCTGACATTATCTTTGACATATCTTTGACATATCTTTGACATATCTTTAACATATCTTTTCTGACATATTCTTTTATAAGAACAGACCAATTACGTCCGTATTTTCCTTATCATCCGAAACAGGGCATCTCATCTGTTCTGCAGCCCTTTTTCAAAATTTTCCGGAAATGATCATCATGACAGAAAACAGACCGATAATCGTGACCTGCGGTCTTCCGTATGCGAACGGAATGGCCCATCTCGGTCACATGAGAACATACATCCCGGCCGACATTTTCGTCCGTTCTTTGAAAAAAAGCGGTCGGCAGACGATCTTTGTCTGCGGGTCCGATACGCACGGAACGCCGATCGTCGTCAATGCCGAGCAGGCCGGCTTAACGCCCAAACAGCTTGTCTCCAGATACAATGAACATTTCGCCGGCATCTTTTCAAGAATGGAGATCGATTTCGACAATTACGGCACGACCGACGATGAAGAAAATCACATCAGGACGACTGATATCGTTCAGAAGAACATCGACGGCGGCCATATCTTCTCAAAAAAGATCGAAGTCGCCTACTGCCCGAAATGCAACCGTTTCCTGCCCGACAGATACGTCGAAGGCATCTGCGCCCACTGCGGCGCCGTTGCCCGCGGTGACGAATGCGATCAGGGATGCGGCAAGCCGCTCGAGCCGGGAGAACTCCTCAACCCCGTCTGCGCCGTCTGTAAGACGCCGGCGGAATACAGAGAACAGGAACATTATTTCTTCCGTCTCTCCGATTTCACCAAAGACATCGCAGAATTCCTGGACAACGTCAAAGGAACGGACAACGCCGTCAATTACGCCAAAGGCTGGCTCAGTCAGGGTCTCAAAGACTGGTGCATCACCCGCAATCTCGAATGGGGCGTCCGCTTCCCGGGATCGGATGATCTCGTCGTCTATGTCTGGGTCGATGCCCCGATCGGCTACATCGCCTTTACGGAAGAATATGCTGCAAAGAACGGCCTCGACTGGGAAAAATTATGGAAGAACGACAGCGCCGACATCGTCCACTTCATCGGCGGCGACATCGTCTACCACCACTGCATCTTCTGGCCGGCCATGCTCACGGGCGCCGGCTATTCCAGGCCGACCGGCATCGTCGCCTCCGGAATGGTCAAGATCCAGGACCACAAATTCTCAAAGAGCCGCGGCTATGTCGTCTGGGTCGGCGAAGACTATCTCGATCAGGGATTCCACCCCGATCTTCTGAGATATTACATGGCCAGTTACACGTCCCACACCAAGGAACTGAATTTCTCATGGAAGCTCTTCCAGGAAAAGATCAATTCCGAACTCGTCGGTGTCCTCGGCAATTTCTTCTACAGATCTCTCCTCTTTGCCTTCAAGAACTTCGGAAAGATCCCGGAGGGAACCGTCGATCCGGCGGTCCTTGAAAAGATCAGAGAAGTGACCGCCGAATCCGGAAAAGCTCTTGAAGAATACGAATTCAAGAAATACACGGATACGCTCATGGAGCTGGCTTCATACGGAAACACGTATTTCCAGGCCAACGAGCCGTGGGCTCTGATCAAAACAGACAGGGAAAAATGCGGACAGGTCCTCTTAAACTGCATCCAGATCGTCAAAGCGCTCTGTATCCTCTTCGATCCGGTCACGCCCGGAAAAATGCAGGAAGCCTGGGAAACGATCAGCGGTAAAGGCCTTGTCGCCGATGCGCCTTACGAAGAAGCTGTCGTCCCGGTCATTCCGGGAACGACGATCCAAAAACCGGAGATCCTTTTCGAAAAACTCGACGACGACCGCATCGCCGTTGTCGACGGCATCGCCGATATGCGTGTCAGCGCCGCCCTTGAAAAAGCAGGCTTAAAACCGGCCGCAGACAGCAAAACTGCCGACGGAAAGACCGCGGGCGGAAATGCTGCGGACAAGAAAGCCGCAGACGGAAAAGGAAAAGACAAAAAATCCGACAACAGCAAAGGAAAAGATAAAATGACAGAAAAAGAAGCCGCAGGCGAAAACGCCCAAGCGGAAGAAAAAGCACCGCAGATCACGATCGATGAATTCTTCAGATCGCAGATCCGCGTCGGACAGATCCTCACAGCCGAACACATCGAAAAGTCCACGAAACTCTTTAAACTCACCGTCGATGTCGGCGAAGAAGAGCCGAGACAGATCGTCTCAGGCCTTCGCGCCTACTATCAGGGCGAAGACCTTGTCGGCAAAAAAGTCTGCGTCATCGTCAACCTGAAACCCGCCAAACTCTGCGGCGTCGTTTCCCGGGGAATGATCCTCGCCTCCGACGACGGCGAAGGAAACGTTTCCCTCCTCACACCTGACAAAGACATGAAAGTCGGCTCAGAGATCTGCTGAGCAGATCCGGCGGCCGGTTCCATGCACACCCGCAGATCCGAAAAAAACGGATCTGCGGGATCCGGACAGGATCATACCTTTCC
>JAGAEB010000019.1 GCA_017613335.1 Methanosarcinaceae archaeon | reverse complement strand
TTTTGCTTCAATGCTGTCGAACATCTTTTCCAGAGATTCGATATCGGCCATATCTGCCGCGTATTCGCTGGCAGCGACTCCTGTCTTGTTGACATCTTTTGTATCTGCGAGGAATTCAGTACAGAATCCTCTTCCGATTGTCGAGATACCGGTTGCGCTTGTACCTGAAATGTCATATGCGGCTGCCATGTGATAATTCTGACTCATATCAGCATATTTGTGCGCTGCGAGATAGTTGGCTTTTTCCATGTTTCTGACATGGAACATATAAAATTCAGGGTTGATCTCATCATAATTAAATGAATATTCGCCGTCGTTTTCAGTAACGTAGAACGGATTTGCTTTATAATATCTGAAATCTCCCGCGTTGCTGACTTCATAATAATTTTTGTAACCCGATGGCAGTGAGCCCGAATTGGCAACACTGTGATTCGTGACAGTGACAGTACCCGGAAGATCATCAACGCCGCTCTCATAATCGTACTCAGTGTAAGCATCAGATAATTCAGGATTGGAAGAATTGAAAAGCTCCATGAAATTCCCGAAGTAAACAAGAGGATGATCCTCAGTAAATACTGCAGGGGATATGTTGTAATATTTACCGTATATATCATAGAAAGAGTTCTGATTTTCTGTGGGAGTACCGTTGTTCTGAATGACATACTTTGAGTAATACTGCGTGAAAGTCCTGACGGATTTCCCTTCACTGTTGATCCATTGTCTGTTTTTGCCGTCGGTGAAAATTATGACGTATTTCCGGTCATCCGGAACGTCTGTGTCATTAGCCAGCATCTCATCTGCCATAATCAGCCCGGCATGCAGATTGGATCCTGAAATCCTCTCTTTGATCGGTGCATTCATATCGTCTTTGATCGCCTGTATGTTGGATTCTGTTACCAACGTCAGACCGGTTCCCAACTGATCGACGGCTGTGCCGGCGTATTTGACGATACCGACACGGACGGATGCATTTCTTTCGAGGAGATTGTCGAGAAGAGCGCCTGCTTTGTCATCGAAGTTCAGAGTAGCTGTAGAATTTGATTTATCGATGACAAAGACGACATCAAAGATGACCTCATCCTGGGCTGACGGCAGTGAAAGAGTGACGGTCGTATTCCTGTTGTCGATTGACAGTTCGTTCGGAAATGCAGTCATTGAGCCGTTAATATCCGGCGTATCTGTCGAAGAGACGGCAAAGGCGGGCAGAACGGCCGCCTGAATAATCAGAAGTGCCGTACAAAGGGTCAGAAAAGACAGGAGCTTCTGTCTGATTGTGCGATAATTTGTGTTGTTATCGGATTCCATAATACACACATCCATAGATTCCCATAGGAACATTGTAGCGATTGTGTGTATATATAATAATTGTATTATGAAATGTGTGGAATGAACGAAATTATGATGTATTCCATTCAGTCAGATAACTGATATTTATGACATTACCGATACGGAAAAACAGGCTTATGGTTCGCTTTTTTTTCAGAAATGAGGAGATAAAAAAAGGCAGCATACCGATCCGTTCAGGACCGATATGCTGCCTTTTCTTTCGCAGAGATTTCCGTACAGTGTTCGGACAGACAGCCGTCCGGAAAAACGACAGTACGGAAAAGTGATCAGTAAGATCACTGCGGGCTGAGGCCGAGGGCTCTTGCGGAGATCTCAATGATATCTTCCACGATGAACTCGGCTTTCTTGTCGCCTTCATCGAGGCGTGCTTTCTTTCCGTCGGAGATGTTTCTCTTACAGAACGGGCAGGCCTGTGCGAAGACGTTGGTGGTTTCTGCGTCTTTCGGTGCTTCTTCCGGATAGAGGACTTTTTCAGCATCGCCGACACGCTGTTTGGCAATGGCGAGAGCCAGGTCAGGAAGACCGGCTTTCACACCGCCGCCGGCACCGCAGCAGCGCTGGTACTGTTTGCTTCTGGTCATTTCGGCGTAGGTCATGCCGGGCATGCTCTGCAGGACTTTTCTCGGAGCATCGTAGACGCCGACGTGACGGCCGAGGTGGCACGGGTCGTGGTAAGTGACGACCTTGTCGCCGTCGAACGGTTTCTTTTCCCACTTGACTTTGCCGTCGTCGATCATTTCCGCGAGGAACTGGGAGACGTGCATGACTTTGAACGGGAGTTCTTCGCCGAGGAGTCTGGGCCAGTCGACAAGAGAAGCTCTGAAACAGCCGGAGCAGGCGTACAGAACGATCTTGGCGCCTTTGGCGGCGATGGCATCGACGTTGGCTCTGGCGAGTCTCTTGGCGACATGGTCTTCCTTGTGGTACTGGCCGGTCCTGATCGTCACAGATCCGCAGCAGCATTCATCTTCGCCGAGCATACAGAACTTGACGCCGAGCTTGTTGAGGACTCTGGCCGTGGAGATGGCAAGGTTGGTCTGTTTCATTTCAGCTGTACAGCCGCCGAAATAGAGGATTTCCGCCTTGTCTTCGATCTTCACATCTTCCGGGATCCAGTTGAGTCTGTTCTTGTTGTCCTCATTGTAGGAGTTCTTGCAGTTGATGATGATGTTGGGCATCTTGCTCTGCTTGCCGTTCGGACCGCCGAACGGACCGTTTCCTCTCTTGACGAGGTTGGCGCGCATGGCTTCCCAGAGTTCGACGGTGTTGATGCCGGCTTCACAGACAGTACCGCAGATACCGCAGGTCGTACAGCCGTGAACGTCCTCGACGAATTTGTCGAATTCTTCTTCCGGGATCTCTTTCGGGCCGAGGATCTGGGCTCTGATGCCGTAGGATCTGTCGACGAAAGTCTTCCATCTGTAGATCTTGTCTCTCGGGGAAAGTCCCGGGTTCTTTTCTCCGTCTTCGGAGATGAGAGCGGATGCGGCATAGGTCGGACACCATTCTGCGCATTCGCCGCATCTGGTACAGCCGTCAATTTCCATTAACTGGACAGCTGTGAGGTTTGTGATCTTAAGTGACGGTTCTCTTGACATTAGTGTTCACCGCCTCTGTTAACGAGAAGTGTTAAGGGTGTTGCGACAGCGTGGATGTATTTGCTGTACGGGATGAAAGCAAATCCGACAAACATGGCAAGGATGCTGTGGAGGAGCGCGAATTCCATGACATAGTCGTAGAAGAAGTGAAGTCCGCCGAGCGTCCAGAACATGTAGTCGTGGATTTCGAGGAGCATGGCTTCGGAAAGGCCCCAGTTGAGGACCGGCACGACGAATTCAACATCGTAGACATTCGGGACGATGATGAATCTGCCGGCGTGGGCGATGAAACCGGTGACGACAACGATAACGAGCGTTGCGATCATGACGGTATCGTAGGAGTTGGTGCTCTTTCTGACGACCGGATTGAAAAGTCTTCTGGCGACGGCGATGAAGATACCGGCGAGAAGGATGTAACCGAGGATCTGGTTCGGGAACTGGAGCATGGCACGGAAGAGTTCGATGTCGAAGTGAAGGAGACCGAACTTGTGGATCATTTCGCCGGCGAACATGAGACCGGACAGGGAGAAAAGACCCATCCATCCGTAGAAGATGCACATGTGCATGATCCACCTGACCCAGTCAGCGCGGAAGGTTCTCCTTAAAAGGATGATATCGAGGATGATGGTCGCGATAAGACCCTGGTGGCCTTCGCCGTGGAAAAGCTGTTTAAAGTAGGTTCCGATGAAACCTTTTTTGCCGGGTGCCGGTTCGATGCCGTAGCCGACAGAACCCTGACCCCATTTTCTGATATCAAGGAGCAGTCCCACGATCAGCACGAGGATACCGACGAGGCAGATACCCATCATGACGTTGAAAGTGAACGGGATGCCGTTAATTCCTGAGAAATATTCCATATAGAATTCTCCAAACAATCAATCAAAAGGATGATATCCCGGAAACATAAAAGCCGGGCCTGCAGACAGATATCTGATTGCAGGATGATCTGACTGCCATCTGACTGCCGGCCGGCCGTCTGACGACAGAACGGCTGACTTTTCCGGATATCGAATAATGAACACGTTGAACACGTCTGAACGGTCATCTTTCAGGATCATCTTCAGATCAGCGACCGGCCACGATATCGGAACTGATGATCGTGATGATCCTGAACGACGGATCCGTCTCCGGATCCTGCGTTTCAGATGACTTTCACTGATAAAGACCGAAAATGATCATTCATCTCCTGTCTGACCCCGTTCCCGGCTATATTATCACTGCCGTCCGGAGACAACAGTCTGATATCAGTCCGGATCATCCCGAGGGAAAAGATCCGGAGAGCGCCGCCGGGAATTGTCTATACTGTACCGTCAGACAGAAGTTGAGGCTGATTCTGCATTGATTATATTTAAATGTAATCGGAAAACATCTGCAAAGAAATAATAAGAGGAAAAAGAATAGAAGGGAAAAATCATGATCATTGAATCCGGAAACTGAAAGGAGGCGAAAATGAAATAAAACAGACAGATGTGCCGGACCGGACATCAGTCAAAAAAACAGTATATGTTGGAACAACGATCAAAAAACAACGATCAAAAACAACACTCAAAAAAACAACACTCAAAAAACAACGCTCAAAAACAACGATCAAAAAACAACGATCAAAAAAAACGATCAAAAAACAACACTTAAAAAACAACACTCAAAAAACAACACTCAAAAAAAACACTCAAAAAACAACACTCAAAAAACAA
>JAGAEB010000174.1 GCA_017613335.1 Methanosarcinaceae archaeon | reverse complement strand
CCCTAAATTGCTGAAAAAGCTTTGTTACCTTCATTAAGAATATAGTTTTTAGAGGGATTATTGAGAATGTGATCCTGAGAATATTTCAAAAGCTCTTTTTGATGTTTCTGAAGAGTTTTGGTCAGTTTTTCCGGATTTTTGCATGCTTTATAAATGACGTTCAATTCCAAATAATGTTCAGACGGCCACAAGTATTTTATTATATTCTTGTTATTTTTTATAACAGACAAGGCACCATCAAACATAAAATCGGATTCAAGAAGAAGAATATGGGAATCTTTTCTCGGAATATCATATTGTTTAATCAGCTGACAATCTTTTTTATCAAGATAAAATCTGTGTACATCTGAACGTAACATACTCACGTTTTCCATAACAAACGCTTTGGGATTCAGTTCAAGAATGGCCCGAACATATTGTTTTACCAATATGTTATTCCTGCTGATTGCATGATTTCTTTGTCTGTTTGCATTGGAAAATCCCTGACAGGGTGGTCCGCCGATAACAATATCAATCATCCCGTATTTATCACAAATCTCTTTGTAATCTGCAGTACAGACATCCCCGCGAAGATCAACATCCGGATGATTTTTGTGATATGTTTCCTGCATATTGGGATTATTTTCAAATGCAACTTTTATGTCAAATTTTCCGGTCTGCATAAATCCGAGACTCAATCCGCCTGCTCCCGCGAAAAGATCAACAACCGTAAATTTATCCATATTAACTCTCACCATTGTTCCTCTTCATGCCTTTATACTTTTCCGGAAATATGGACATCAGTGTTTTTGATAAAATCTTTTTCACGCCCAATCCGTAAAAAATACAGTTTTTAGTAATTTAAATAATTATATAAAAACATACCCCGAATCAAATCATAAAGAAACACTTGGAAAAAACACCGGCATAAAAAACAAAAAGCAGATTTCAACCGTTGTTCTGGCCGAAATCTGCTTTTTACAAAAATTTTGGTGTTTACATTCACTCTCTGACGGCTTCTTTTCCGGCATTGAACGCGCTGATGTTCGTCCCGACGAACTTCGGCGGGACGAGTTTTGCAATGCAGTCTTTGAGCGTTTCTTCCGAAAGCGGCAGGAAACGGGACGCTGCGCCGATCATGGCGACGTTGGCCGCCTGGGCGCTTCCGGCGTCTGCGGCGGTCTTCGTGGCGTTGAAGGCGCAGACTTTGTATTTTCCGGAAAGGTAGGCGATGATGTCATCGATCGCCGGATATTCGGATTTTCCGACGGAGACGGTCGACGGAATGACCGGCTCCGTGTTGAGGATCACGACACCGCCGTCTTTGAGAAGACGGATGTAGCGGATCGCTTCCGCCGGCTCGAGCGCGATGAGGAGATCTGCGCTTTTGTCCGTCACGAGGGATCCGTAAAGACAGCCGATCCGCACATGATTCTCGACAGATCCGCCTCTCTGGGCCATACCGTGCGTCTCAGCCGCGCGGACGGAGAGTCCTTCCGCAACGGCGGCGCGGCCGAGGATATCGGATGCCAGGATCGCACCCTGTCCGCCGACACCGCTGATAACGATATCATATCTGACGCCGGATCTCTGACCGGCTTCTCCGGCTTTTTCACAACCGCATGACATTTACGCCACCTCCCTGATCGCGTCAAAAGAACATATATCCGAACAGACACCGCAGCCGCTGCACTGCGTATTGATCCGCGCGACGGCTTTTTCTCTGTCGAATTCGATCGCCGGGCATCCGAAATTGATACAGCGGCGGCAGCCTTTGCATTTTTCCGTCTCGACGACGAACGGCTTTCTGCGGATGCCTGACTTCTTTCCGGCAATGACGCACGCCTGCTTCACGATGACGACGGAAACACCGTCGAAAGCTTTCGCCTCACGGAAAGCCTCTTTGACATCATTGAACCTGTAAGCATCAACGACGCGGATGAACGCAACGCCCATGGCTCTGCAGAGATCTTCGATCGACACGGCATAAGTGTCTTCGCCCATGGCCGTCTTTCCGACACCCGGATTGGGCTGGTGGCCGGTCATGGCCGTGATCCTGTTGTCGAGGATCGCAACGGTGATATGCGCTTTGTTGAAGACGGCATTCATGAGGGAATTCATGCCGGAGTGGAAGAACGTCGAATCGCCGATGGAACAGCAGATCGCATTTTTCTCGCCGGCCTGTGAAAGACCCGAGGCGATGCTTATACTTGCGCCCATGCAGATCGTCGTATCCATCGTTCCGTTCTGGATGCCGAGCGTGTAGCAGCCGATGTCGCCCGGGAAGATCGCATTTCTGCCGAAGTCTTCCTTCATGGCCTGATAGGCGGATCTGTGGGAACAGCCCGCGCAGAGCGTCGGCGGCCTGAGCGGCAGCACCGGCGCCGCCGGTGACGATTCATCCGCCGCATCTTTTTCAGAAGCAGCATCGACAGCATCGTATCTGCTGCCCGCAATGGTGAACGCTTTTCTGATGAATCTGCTGCAGAGGAGCGTGTTGAATTCATTGACGCGCGAGACGTGTCCGGTCTCTTTTCCGAGGATCTCCGTCGTGATGCCGTTCATCTGGGCGATGATCCGGACGCGGTCTTCAACGATCGGTTCGAGTTCTTCGACGACGAGGACTTTGTCACAGTGTCTCAGGAATTCCGCCGTCTTCTTCTCCGAGAAAGGATAGGCGCCGATCTTCATGAAGGAAATGTCAAGACCGGTGTCCCCCTTCAGACATTCGAGAACTTCTTCAGAATAAGCGGCGGCGATGCCCGAAGAAATGACACCGATCGTTTTTCCGTCTGCCTTTCCGTCTCTGAGTCTCATGGTGTTCCACGGTGAATCCTCGAGTTCCGCCTCGATCTTCCTGTAATCTTCGATCACGAGCGGGTGGCGCGCTTTCGCGTGCGCCGGGAGCATGACCCAGTGCGTCGGGTCTTTTTCGAATTTCGCTTCACCATGACGTCCCGGCAGATCCCGGACGACGATATCCGATTTTCCGTGGGAAATGCGCGTCGTCGGTCTGAAGATGATCGGCTTTTCGAATTTTTCGGAAAGTTCGAAGGCATACGGGATCATGTCCTTTGCTTCCTGCGGCGTCGACGGATCGAAGCACGGCAGGAGCGCAAATTCCGCATAACGGCGCGTGTCCTGTTCATTCTGGGAAGAATGGAACGACGGATCATCCGCAGAAATGATGATGAGACCGCCTTTGACGCCGGCATAGGCGACCGTCATGAGCGGATCGGCGGCCACATTGAGACCGACATGTTTCATCGTCACAGCGGAACGGATGCCTGTAAACGCGCCTCCGATCGCCGTTTCGACAGCCGTTTTTTCATTAACGGACCACTCGACGTAGAAATCTTTGTCTTTGACGGTGCGGAGCGTATCGATGATCTCGGAAGACGGCGTTCCGGGATAACCTGAGATCAGGCCGAGACCGCCCTCCAGAAGACCGCGGGCGATCGCCGCATTTCCGAGCATATATTCTTTTTCTGTCATACTGATCACTCAAACAAAACTGTCCTGTCCGCCGGCGGTGCAGCGACACGGCCGGAACCGGACGATATGATTTTTATCTTGATTTTGAAATGCGGCTATAATGAATCATCCTGTTAAAAAGGATTTGCATAATCTTCCATTATCAATAATAATAAATGGCGGTCCCCGGCAGGAATCCGCCCGCATTTTCCGGACAGATGCAGGATAAAGCCGCAGGATAAAACTGCAGGATAAAACTGCAGGATCAGGCTGATCCTTCCGCTTGTGAATTTCATATGTGCGTTTCACTCGTGTGTTTCACTTGTGTGTTTCACTTGTGTGTTTCACTTGTGTGTTTCACTTGTGTGTTTCACTTGTGTGTTTCACTTGTGTGTTTCACTTGTGT
>JAGAEB010000173.1 GCA_017613335.1 Methanosarcinaceae archaeon | reverse complement strand
TGAAGAAAGTCAAAAAGGATGCCGCGCTCAGGAACAATGCGCCCGAATCCATGTTCATCTGAATGTACCGGGATCCACGTTCATCTGAATGTACCGGGATCCACGTTCATCTGAATGTACCCGGATCCATGTTCATCTGAATGTACCCGGATCCACGTTCATCTGAATGCACCGCTCCTTCATGCAGAAGTGAAACTTTTCTGAAAAGTGCTGCGGATGACCTTTCCCGATCTCTCCGGCAGATTTCTGCCGGAAATCCCCCGGGTCTGTGTCTTTCCGCAGACCCGTCCGCTTCTGTTGCGTTTTCACCCATTTGACGTTTGCGTTGTTTCCTCTTTTCTGATGTTTTTCGTTTTCTTTGTTTGTCATTTTCATTTTTTCATTGTTTTCCGCTTTTCCTCTCATTTCCGGACATTTTCAGGGTCATCTTTTCGGTTTCCGCCGTCATAAGAACATATAAATAAAGAAAAAAGCAGATTTATATGAGATTCTGCCGGAGCTGAGGCATCACGACCGTCCGGGAATCTGAAGGTCAGATCATCTCACTCTCCGATTTTTCCGCTCATTCTTGTTTCTTATTTATTCACAAGCCGGGGTTTCCGGGCACATTATCAAAGGAGGAATAATATGGGATTATTCGACAGCGCTAAAAAGTTTGTTAAAAGCCAGCTTATTGATGTCATCGAATGGAAGGATGACACCAGGGACACAATGGTCTACCGTTTCCCGATGGGCGACAAAGAGATCATGAACAACGCCAAACTGACAGTCCGTGAATCTCAGGTTGCCATTTTCGTGAACGAAGGTCAGCTGGCTGATGTTTTCCGGCCGGGCCTGTACACGCTCAACACTGAAAACCTGCCGATCCTGACAAAACTGAAATCCTGGAAATACGGCTTCGATTCTCCGTTCAAGTCCGAGGTCTACTTCATCAACACGAAGCAGTTCACGGATCAGAAGTGGGGAACTTCAAACCCGATCATGATGAGAGATGCCGACTTCGGCATGATCCGCATCAGAGCTTACGGTATCTACACGTTCCGCGTGGGCGACGCTGTCAAATTCATGAAAGAAGTCTTCGGAACGAATGCCCTCTTTACCGTCGACGGCATCAACAACCAGCTGAGAAAAACGATCGTTTCCAGCATGACCGATGCGATCGGCGAAGCCAAGATCCCCGCGCTTGATATCGCTTCCCAGTACGATGAGCTCGGCGAGCTTGTCCGCGCGAAGATGATGGAGAGATTCGGCGACAAATTCGGTCTCGAGATCCCGGAACTCGTCATCGAGAACATTTCCCTCCCCGAAGAAGTCGAAAAGGCCATCGACCAGAGATCCGCTCTGGGCACGTTCAACGGCGTCAACCAGGGTACGATGAACACTTACACGCAGTTCCAGGCTGCAAACGCCATCAAAGATGCCGCCAAAAATGAAGGCATGGGCGGCGCGGCCGTCAGCATGGGCGCAGGTATGGGATTCGGCCAGGTCATTGCAGGATCCATGGCCGGCGCTATGGCACAACAGCAGCAGTACCAGCAGCAGCAGATGTACCAGCAGCAGCCGTACCAGCAGCAGCCGTATCAGCAGGCTCCTCCGCAGTACCAGCAGGCTCCGCAGGGCGGGACCGTTCCGTGCATCAAATGCGGCAATCCCCTTTCCCCGGGCTCCAAATTCTGTCCGGAATGCGGTTCTCCGCAGGTCAGAAAATGCCCGAAATGCGGCGTCGATGTCGGAACGGCCAAATTCTGTTCCGAATGCGGCACCAAAGTCGAATGAAACCGTATCCGCTGTTCATCTGCAGGGAATGCTTTCGGGAGTTCTTTCAGGAATCCTTTTCGGGAATTCTTTCAGGAATCCTTTTCGGGATTCTTTTCGGGAATGCCTTCCGGAATGCTTTCCGGCAGATGAGGAGCATCATTTTTGGTTGTGATGATTATGGATGAACAGGAAGTGAAAAGAAAGACTGCGTCTCATCAATGTCCGAACTGCGGCGGTTCGATGAAATTCGATCCGGCCACCCAGACGCTCAAATGCGAGAGATGCGGCTCTTCTGTCGAAACAGACAACGATGACGAGTTTTCTGTCATCGAAGAACATGATTTCAACGAAGACGAGCACAGATCCTTTGAAGGCTGGACAGACACGAACCGTGTCTACCGCTGTGACTACTGCGGCGCGCAGACGACGCTCGACATCCACGAAACAGCCGGCAGCTGTCCGTTCTGCGGCTCTCCCCAGATCGTCAGATCCGAAGACACGCCGGGCATCAAACCGGAATCCATCGTGCCGTTTGCCGTTTCCGAGAGGGATGCCGAAGAGAAATTCAGAGCCTGGATCAAAGGCAAATTCTTCGCCGTCAAGGGCGCCAAGACGAAAAGCGAACTTGAACAGTTCAAAGGCGTTTATCTGCCTTTCTGGACGTTTGACGCCGATACATTTTCTTCATATGTCGTCAACGTCGGTAACGATTACACGGATGACGACGGCAACACGCACACTGTCTGGCACAAAGAATCCGGAACCCATTCGAAAATCTTCGATGATGTCCTGATCCCGGCCAGCAGTTCTCTGGATGAAAATGAAGTCAGAGACATCTACCCGTTCAACACGACCGGGAAAGGCGATCTCAAACCGTATAAAACGGAATACCTCTCCGGCTTCTCGGCAGAAAGATATTCCGTCGGCCTGAAAGAAGGCCACGAAAAAGCACTGGCAGACATGAACGATACGATCCGTTCAGAAATCGTCAGTTCCGTCAGCGGCGACCATGTGAACATCGTCTCTCTCCACACGGACATCAGCGACGAAACGTATAAGCACATTCTCGCGCCGATCTGGATCTCCTCTTTCCTCTACAACGGGAAATCCTACCGTTTCCTCGTGAACGGCCAGACCGGAAAAGTTTCCGGAAAATACCCGATCAGCAAGATCAAAGTCGCTCTCGTGGTTTTGCTCATCCTGATCATCCTCGGCATTATCATCTACTACATAATGCAGTGATGATCAGCCGGGTGCCGTAAAAAAGAAAAAGGCCCTGAAGGCTGTCAGGCTTTCAGGGCCTTTTTTGTTTCGGAATCGGGGCATGATGATCTGTGAAATCGTTTCAGTTTCCGAAATCATTTCCGGACTGCTTTTCTGTTCCTTTTTGATATCGTTTTTCAGTTCATTTTCTGAAACAGACTGTTTCAGAAATATCTGTCCGGAATCGTTTTCCCATTCATGCATACCCTTTCATGAAATCATCTTTCCGGTCGTTTTTGCTGTCTCCATCCTTTTCCGCATTCTTGCCGCCGTTTCCGCTGTCGGCCGGGACGCCGGGCATGATGCCCGGAACGCCTGCCGGTTTTCCGGAAATATCCTGAAGACGTCTGATCCGGCCGAATCTGGCTTCATATTCAGCCAGGCTCTGTCCGAGCCAGCGGTAAAGTTCCATGGCGGCGACCGGCGAGAGGATGACTTCCGATCCGATCGTCCTCTGAATGTTCCTGACGACGGGATCCGTCGGCAGATCCGGCTGATCATTGTAAAAACTGATCCTGAAATCGTAAATATTGTGAACGCCCAGCGCACCGATCGCATAGAATTGTCTGAAGTCATCCGCTTTTGAAATGCGGATACGGATCTCCTGAGCCTTTTTCACCGGCTCCTGAATCTGCTCCGGCGCATTCGGCGGCAGAGCAGGATTGCCCTGTTCCGGCGCCACGCTGACATGGACTTCCATCGGGATCTGCGTCCGGTCACCGGACTGTCCGAGGCCGGGATCCTCTTCAGGTCTGCTGCCGGCCGGGTCGTTCTTCTCATCCTCCCGGCTCTCCGCCGGATCTTCCCCGGACTGTTCCCGATCATTTTCCTGATCCCTGACAGCTCCGTCCTTCCCGCCGCTTCCGGCTTCCTGCGTCACGGTATCCTGAGACGAAAACGATCCGAAATCATATTCCGCAGACAGTTTTCCCGGGATCAGCCCGCCGGATATCCCGTCTCCGGAATCCGGCACCCTGACGCCCGTTTTCTCCTCTGATCCGGCGCCTGCATCCGTTTTCGCCGTCGTCTTTTTTGCGGCATTCGCATTTGCTGCCGTCTTTTTTGCAGCATCTGCTCTTGCTGCCGTCTTTTTTGCGGCATCCGCATTTGCTGCCGTCTTTTTTGCGGCATCCGCTTTTGCTGCCGTCTTTTTTGCAACATTCGTTTTTTCGGCTGCCTTTTTGACAGCGTCTGCTTTTTCAGTCGTCTTTTTGACGGCATCTGCTTTTGCTGCAGTCCTTTTCCCAGTAACTGTTTTTTCGGCAGCTTTTTTTTCCGCCGCTTCTTTTTCGTTCTTTTCCATTCTTTTTTCCCCTGCCGGGTTTTTCTCATCAGCATCTGACATAGGCATAAGAAATATCCTGCATGATACAAAACTTTTTTTCCCGGGAATCCGGCCGCATCCTGTTTTCCGGATTTTTCCGGTTCCTTATCCGGCGATCTTTTTCCGGAGTTCCCTTGCTTCTTTGGCGACTTCGGGCTTTTTCATCGTTCCGGCGATCAGCTCGACGGCTTCAAGGTTGCGGACGGCATCTTCGAGGTATGAAAAGACGTCTCCTTTGTAAGCGGTGATGCCGTAGGTTTCTTCGAGATGCGCGATGATCTCTGTCGGATCCATGCCTTTTGTCCTGAGGAGGATCACTTTTTCCGAGAATTTGCGTTCGACACAGCCGCAGTGCGGCGAATCGCGGCAGCCGCAGGTGAGCATATCAGCCGCAAAATTGAGCAGGAGCTGACGGTATTTGGGATTGATCATTTTCATGTGTTCGCCGTCATAAATGATATCGATGCAGGCGCCCTGAAAAACGCGGGCCGGCAGATTCATTTTAAGCTCCCTCGACAGCTGGTCGGCAATCTTGAACGTGGCGGCGCTGAAAAATTCCAGATTCGTGATAATGCGGATCGGCGGGACTTTTGCGACGATCGAGTCACGGATCATGAATGTCTTCGTAACGGAAAGGAAATGCGCCGACGCGATCCGCCCGAGTTCCGTGTGTGCGACGGTCTGTCCGCTGATCCGGACGAAGCCGTATTTCTGAAGCCTGAGCAGAACGACGTTTTCATCGAGATCGGCGAACATTTTCTGATTGATCGCGCTGAGATCTTTCTTCGACGACGTGACGCCGACGGAGGCGAGGATCTCCTCGTACTGCTCTTCGTCGCCGTAAACGAAACTTTCTTTCAGGAGCGTTCCTTTGAGGAGAGACACAGCCACTTCTTCTTCCGTTTCTTTCTGAACGGACGAATATGTTTTCCCGGGGACCGGCAGAAGAACAACGACGCCTCTGTCATGGAAATCAGGACGGCCGGCGCGGCCGCTCATCTGCAGGAAATCCTGGACGCTGAGCCAGTCGATGCCCATGGCCATCGACTCGAAAATGACCTGAGACGCCGGGAAATCGACACCTGCGGCAAGAGCTGCTGTCGTGACGACGACAGGCAGTTCTCCTTTTTCAAATGCTGTTTCGATCCTTTTTCTCTCATGCTGATAAAGACCCCCGTGATAGGCGGCGGCTTTGATCGGCAGCGCGGCGGCAAGCGCGTGACAGTTGGCTCTCGAATTCGTGAAGATGATCGTCTGGCCGCGGTGGCCTTTGGAGGACGTTTTCGACCATTCGTCATTGATGAGACGCGTCATGATCCGGAGTTTGTCGTGTTCCGGGACGAAAAGCATATGACGGTCGATCGGAACGGGTCTGTTTTCATAGACGACGAGCTGCGCATCCAGATTCTGCGCAAACATTTCCGGACTTGCCACAGTCGCCGACAGATAAATGAACTGCGCCTCAGGCGCCGTGTACCTCAGACGCGCGATGAGACCGTCAAGACGGGGACCGCGCTCCGGATCGGTGATCATGTGGACTTCATCGATGACGACCGTCCCGATCTGTCCAAGCGCATCTGCATCACCGAGGCGGAGGATATGGTCAATGCCTTCATAAGTACCGACGATGATGTCCGAATCGAGCGTTTTTTTCATATGCTGCGTCGTCTTCGTTTTGATGAGTTCCGCACCGATGCGGATAGATGTCTGAAGCCCGATGGCAGAATATCTTTCTTTGAACTGTTCGTATTTCTGGTTGGCCAGCGCCACGAGCGGCACGAGATAGAGCATTTTTCCGCGGCCGCTCAGGATGTTCTCGATCCCGCCCATTTCGCCGACGAGCGTTTTTCCGGTAGCTGTCGCCGAGACGACCATCAGGTTTCTGTGTTCAAAGAGACCCGCATCAACGGAAAGCGCCTGAACGGGGAGCAGGAATTTTGCTTTTTTGAGAAGAAGGTCTTTAAGACGGTTGTGGATTGGAAGCGTCCTGACAGGCATTTTTCTTTCTTCTCTGAAAGAGCGGACGGTATCATATCTCGTCACTTCCGGGTCGAGTTTTTCCGGATTGAGCATGGCGATCGTCCGGTCAAGATCTTTCGTCCTCTCCAGCACCTGTTCGAAAAATTCAACGGTCGAATCCCCGAAATTCTGCCTGGAATTACGGAGCGCTTTCAGAAGTTCTTTTTTGGCGCAGTCCATGCAGATACGTTCATTATTGCAGATGACGGATGACTTCGTGACGAAATCGAACCGCCCTTCCAGAAGACAGAAACGGCAGACGTCCGCAAAAACAGGCTTCAGCTGGTATCCCGCAAGCATACTGAGAAGTTCTTTGTCACGTTTTGCAGAAAAGCCGTTTGCGATCATGATGCGGTTGGCTTTTCTCATCAGATCGATCAGGACTTTCGACTGGACATAGGATTCATCTTTGACAGGCTTTCCGTCACGGGAGAGGACCCGGATCTTGTGCGGCCGGAATCCCGCCGTATTTTCGCGGAGTTCCATTTCTCCTGTCCACAGAGGAATCTTTTTTTTGTCCTCTATGATCATCACTGTAAAATTATTCCCTTTGCCGGCAAACAATATCCATAACATGTGTGCGGAAAAACAGTAGCTACATATAAAAAACCGGCAGATTCCGGCCGGCCGGGACTCTTCATTAAAAAGACTGCAGACAGCCGGAAGACAGAATACCTCATCCGACCTGAAGCAGACAGGAAACCGCAGACATCCTGAAACAGACAGGAAACTGAATCCGACCGGAGACAGGCAGAAAACCGCATCCGACCCGAAGAAAACAGGAAACCGCAGACGGCCGGAAACAGATAAAAAAAGCCGGAAACCCTGTTCCCGGGGAACAGGATCTTCCGGCTTCATTCATCTTTTATGATCCGTCTGCATCCGACCGTCATGATGACGTCTTCTGCATCAGATGATCTTTTATGATGCCTTCTGCTGTCTTTTTTCAGTGGAGGAAATGTCTCATTCCCGTGAAGATCAGCGACACGCCGAGTCTGTCGGCCGTGGCGATGACTTCGTTGTCGCGGACGGAGCCGCCGGGGGAGACGACATATTTTATGTCGGCTTCGTGAGCGGCGATCACGCTGTCATCGAACGGGAAAAACGCATCGGATGCGAGGACGCATTCCGAGAAGACGTTCCTGCAGTAGGTTTCAAAGTCGACGTCCGGCTTTTCCGCCTCATAGAGGAGCTGAAGGTTTTCGCGGGTCTTGGTGACACCGAGTTTTTTGATGGAGTCGACGCGGTTGGGCTGGCCGACGCCCATGCCGATCATCATGTAACAGCCGGGTTCATATTCCCAGCCGAGAGTGATCGTATTGGATTTCAGGCATTTGCAGGCGATCATGGCAAAGGCTGCGAGGTTCTTCTTGGAATCCGGGAAAGGTTCTTTCGTCACGAGATCCCATTTCTCGAAAACGCCGATGTCGCGCGTCTGTTCAAGAAGGCCGCCGTCAAGGTATTTGTATGACGGCTCGCTGCTGAGGGGTCTGCCGAAATCCGCAAGTTCGAGGATGCGGAGGTTAGCGCTTTTGTTTTTGAGGTATTCGAGCGCGTCTGCATCATAGGACGGCGCGATGATGATCTCGACGAAACGTCCTTCCAGGACTTTTGCTGCTTCAATGTCCATCGGCCTGTTGACGCAGATGATGCTTCCGAACGCAGAGACCGGGTCGCCGCTCCAGGCGCGGGAAAGAGCCTGCGCCAGGGTCTTTCCTGTCGCGATGCCGCAGGGGTTGTTGTGTTTGACGATCGCGGCGCACGGGACATCACCGACGGCTTCAAGGGATTTGACGGTAAAGAAAGCCGTGTCCATGTCGACATAATTGTTGTAGGAGAGTTCCTTTCCGTGGAGCTGGACCGACTGGGAAACGGCCGGGCCGGACGTTTCAGGCGCTCTGTAATAAGTGGCCTCCTGGTGCCAGTTCTCACCGTAGCGCAGTTTCGTGCCGCCGACGAAGGAGAGGCGTTTGACTTTTTCATCCAGGAGCGCTCTGCTCAGATATGTGTCGATGGCGGCGTCATAATCGGCCGTGTGACGGAATGCTTTGACGGCAAGGCGTTCGCGGGTCGGCTCAGAAACACTGCCCGAAGCTTCGATCTCAGAAAGGACTTTTTCATAATCGGCCGGGTCACAGATGACGGCGACGGATCTGAAGTTCTTGGCAGCGGAGCGGAGCATCGACGGTCCGCCGATATCGATATTCTCAACGGCTTCAGCAATCGTGACATCCGGTTTCGCGACAGTCTCCCGGAACGGATAGAGATTGACAGCGACGATGTCGATGAACTCAATGTTGTTCTCTTTTGCCTGGCGGACATGGTCCGGGTTGTCGCGGAGTCCGAGAAGGGCGCCGTGGATCCTCGGATGGAGCGTCTTGACGCGTCCGTTCATCATTTCCGGAAAACCGGTCACCTCCGAAACATCCGTCACATCGATGCCGGCATCTCTGAGCGCTTTTGCCGTACCGCCGGTCGACAGGATCTCATAACCGGCTTTCAGCAGACATTGCGCAAAACAGGTCACGCCTGTTTTGTCTGAAACACTGATCAGTGCTCTTTTAACCAAAGGGATCACACCTTATTTTTGAGAACGCCGCCGGAAACTTCCGTCAGCGCTGCTGATTTATGAATGTCAGATAAAAGCGATCCGGCCGGATAAACAAAACAGCGACCGGAAATTCAAAACCTATCAAAGAGGTCAACAGATGCATAAAAAGATTACGGAAAAACCGGACTGCCCGCATCTTTCAATAAATGACCGGCACGGATCATTATTCAACGAGACTGAATACGACCGAAAATCCGATAAAAATAACATTGCCGGATTTCTGAAAATCCGATAAAAAAAGGCACTGCCGGATTTCTGAAAATCCGATAAAAAAAGACATTGCCGGATTTCTGAAAATCCGATAAAAAAAGACATTGCCGGATTTCTGCAATGCCTTTCTTTTTTCAGCGAAATTCGATTCATTACCGTTTTCCGGTCGCATCGTCAACGCAGGATTTCAGCGTTCCGAAAACGGCGCCTGCACCGCACATGCCGGGGACGTAAGCATAAGCTTTTCCGGAGTTGACTCTGACGCATGAGAACCGGTCGGCGGCAGGTGAGACGACCATGCAGGTGTCGCAGACGACTTTTGCGCCGCTTTCTTCGATCTTTCTGACAAGGTCGGCGTTGTCCCCCGCGACTTCTCTCGAGGTGAAGATCCAGAATTCTTTGACGACGGTCTTTCCTTCGAGGAGCGAGGCGATCTCTCTGAGTTCTTCTGCGGAGCAGTGCGGGCATCCGACAGTCACGAGATCTGTCGGGACGCTTTCCCCGGATTCCGTAAAGGCGCTTTCATAGACACCGTCGAGATCTTTCCTTTCGATCGTGACGATCTCCGTTTCTCTGTCGCCGGAAGGCGCTTCAAAATCTTTCCGGCAGGCTTCCGGCGTGACGCCTCTGATGTGATAAAGAGCAACGGCGCCTGACGCCGCCATCGCCGCGCCGAGAGCTTTGAGCTCATCTTTTCCGGGGACGATCATGCCTGCGCCGTCACCGCTTCCTGATCTTCCTTTGATGTCCGTCATCTCGAAATACGGAACACCTGATCCCGCGATCTTTCCGGCCAGATAGCCGAGAGCCCCGAAATCGGCGCCTGAAAGACTCATCTCCGTTCTGATCACGACGGTCGGCTTCCTGTTCTCTGCCAGATGGAGGCCGTAGTTCGGTGTCTTTCCGATCAGCGCCGCCGAAATGGCTGACGGCCCGCCCTCGCGGTTCGTCCGCGCGCCGAGGACGGAATTGGCGAAAGAAACGGCGGACGACTCACCCCAGGCGAGATGGTCGCCGAAACTTATGTCGAATCCTTTGAGATAATACGGTGTGCAGGTGCACTGCGGCCGGATGCCCAAAGATCTGAAGACATTTATGATCTCGATCTGTTTTTCCGCAAAATGAGGATCGATGTTCAGCCGTTCCCGGTCTTCGGTATCCATGCCGGCCGGATTCAGGACGGAAGGAACTTTCACAGTCCCTTTCAGATCGGAGATCCACTCAAGGCCTGCATCGCCGATCGTCTTGTAAGACACGCCGGAGATCTGGGCGCTCCTGATCGGGATCAGGGAATCCGCCTCATAGATGTCTCCGAGCGCTGCCAGAATGCCCATCGCTTTCTGAAGCGTTTCGCCTTCTTCACCGGCCAGGATCTTTTCTTCTTCTTTCGTCAGATACATTCAGTACACCTGCAGTTTTATTCCGGCAGCATTCCGCAGCCGTTTTGTTTCAGCATATCCTTCAGACTGTCCGTCCTTTCAGAAAAGGAGCGTGAGGTCAACCTCAAAACCGACGACCGCGTATCCCAGTTCGAACGCTCTGATGACGGCCGGACTGAATTCACCGTAAACGCCGACGACTTTTCCGCCGACGAGGATATCCGCGCGTCTGCCTTCCAGGAAGGCCGGATCGGAAGACGGCGCGACTTCATAATCGATCTTCATCTCTCTGAAGAAGGCATCGACGACTTCGGCGATCTCTGTGAAGTTCGCGGCATAATGGATGGAAACGGCCGCCATCTTCTGCCTGTTCTTTTTGCTGACGGCTGCATCGCCGACTTCAAAGATCCGCTGCGGGAGTTCTCTGTGACGGTTGAGCGCCAGGATCTCCAGAAGGCCCGGCAGGAGCGTCGTTCTGACCATCGTCTGGTCTTCGCTGATCGGATGAAGGACGTACGTTACATCATTCGTTTTGGGTCTCTGCATATTCTCGAAATGGATCCTGTCGCAGGTCAGCGTGAACGGCATGACCTGACTGTAACCGAGACCTGTCATCGTCTCGCAGCACATGATCCTG